>JBDSWG010000173.1:0-3867 GCA_039926825.1 Ferruginibacter sp. | reverse complement strand
ACGTAGAACTACGAATCTTATGAAACGCAATACCAGTAAGGCTTACAAACGTTTTTTAGGTCTTTTAAATGATTTAAATTAAGGTAAATGTACGAAATCTAATTAGTAATTTTACTATGTAATTACCCGTATCTTTACCACGTATTTCCCCTGTAAAGAAATTGCAGGTGAAAAAAAAGCCACTTCCAGGGTGGAAGTGGCAGTAGTATTCTATGGGGATAGAAAAAAGATTTTTTAAATTAAAATGTTGATTGGTTAATAACTCACAAGCACAAACAGGTTTTTTCAGGATATTGGCTCAACTGTTATTTGGATAATTGGATATAATGATATTTTCAGTGATACTAACCAATCAACAAGACAAAAGTAGCATGCAGGTGCCAGCAGAACAAGAGCAGTTCTGCTCTATTTTGAAATACAGGTTTTACTTTTTATTGGGTATAAGTGCAAATCGGCTTCGTATTGTTACGTGAATTAATCATCGTAAATATACGAAGTATAATTACGCTAAATGATTGAAAATCAGAAATATAGATCGTAATCTGACGAATATTTTTTTTCGACAACAGATATAAATTCATTTATTATACTATCTTCAAACCGAAAATCTATCCATACTAACCAAGAATGTCTACGGAAAATCTCATTAGGATCGCTATAGCGGACGATCATAAAATATTCCGCGATGGAATTAAAATGGCCCTGGCCGACAAGCTTAACCTGAAAATGCTCTGGGAAGCTGAAGACGGCAAAGACATGATGCATAAGATTGCCATCAAAAAACCAGATGTATTACTTATGGACATCCGTATGCCTGAGATTGACGGCATAAATGGTATCCAACTTATCCGGAAGGAATTTGAAGATATCAAAATCATAGTACTTACTATGTATGATGACCAGCAAATGATAAGCAAAATGATGGAAATGGGTGCTAATGCTTACTTAACTAAAACTACGGACCCGGAAGAAATATACGAAGCCATCCTTACCTGTATGAATGATGATTTCTATTTTAATGAGCTGGTAAATAAAGCTGTGATGGGGAAACTCATGCAGAAAAAGAATGTTCGCCACCATTATGGTACTAACACGCCTATCAATTTTAATGAAAAAGAAGTAAAAATCCTCCAGTTACTGGCAGAAGATAAAACTACCGAAGAAATTTCTAAAATAATTTTCCTGAGCCCACGTACTATAGAAACCATCCGTCAGAATATGAAAGCCAAAGTAAATGCGAAGACGATTGGCGGCCTAATCATGTATGGCATGCGAAATAAGATCATAGAATAATTTCTTTACGGTCATTTACAATTAATCCTTTGCCACTAGCTATCAAAAAGTTCCCCACACAATAACCCATGCGCAGGTTACTTTATTTTGCGTAAAATTCCTGTAATTGTTTACGGGTAATTACACCCTTTGTTTATTTCTACTATAATCTCATCTTGCAACTGACGTTATAGAGTCGTAAACTTACTATTGAAATTTATACTAATTTCACCCACATATTATGAAACCAGAGAATTCAGAACCGATAACGGTAATTATAGCCGATGACCATGTGTTGTACCGTGCAGGAGTAAAAACTGCCCTAAGTGCCAAAAAAGATATTAAAGTTATAGCAGAAGCCGACAATGGTATGCACCTGCTAAACCTTATAAAATCTATACCTGCCGATGTCATCCTCCTGGATATTCAGATGCCCATTATGGATGGTATAGCTACCCTGCCCGAAATAAAAAAGATTTGCCCTTTTACAAAAGTCATCATGCTTACCATGATGGATGATCAAAGTATGATTACCAAACTGATGGAACTGGGCGCTAATAGTTATCTTTCTAAAACCAGTGATAGCGAGATTATTTATGAAGCTATTAAAACCTGTTACGAACAGGAATATTATTTTAATGCGCTTACGAATAAAGCCCTGCTGAGTAACCTGAAGCAGCGCAATGTGGCTACACCACTGCAGTTCATGCCCCAGGAAGTGCACCTGAATGATAAAGAAACTACCATTCTCCGGCTGATGTGCGAAGAAAAAAGCACAAAAGAAATTGCAGATATGGTAGAATTAAGCCCCCGTACTGTAGAAGCTATCCGCGATAAGTTAAAAGTAAAAACAGGCGCTAAAAGCACCGCCGGCCTTATTATGTATGCGGTAAAGAATAAAATAATAGAACAACTGTAACCCCCCATATTTTCTTATTTTCGAATCCCCTGGCAAAGGGGATTTTTTATTTATTATGGTTTGGATAAATTATAACGGAAAAATTTTAGACTCAACCACACCGGTAATTACAGCGGATAACCGCAGCCTGCGGTATGGCTATGGGCTGTTTGAAACATTAAAATATAGTAGCGGCGAAATACTAATGTGGATAGCCCATACTGACAGGCTCTGGGCCGGCCTGGATTTATTGAGCATTAATCTGCCATCTCATTTTACTCCGGACAAATTACAAAAGGAAAGTTTACAGTTACTGCAGAAAAATAAACTGGAAACTGCCCGGCTGCGTATAACCGTTACAGGTGGTGCCGGAGGATTGTTCGATGGCACAGAGGTAGCGCATTATATAATAGAATGCTGGCCATTAGAAACGAGGAAGGAATTATTAAATAGCAATGGGCTGGAACTATGTATTTACCGGGATGCCATGAAATCTTATGATATTTTCAGTAACCTGAAACATAATAATTTCCTGTTGTATGTAATGGCAGCAAAGGCAGCTAAAAAATTGAAATGTAATGATGCCATTATACTTAACCAATATGGCAGAATCTGCGAAACAGCCATCGCCAATATTTTCCTCATTAAAAATGAAAAGATTTATACGCCGCCTCTTGATGAAGGCTGTATAGCCGGGACAATGCGTGCCTTCCTTTTAAAAAATCTACCGCTTTTGGGTTTTACCGTTATTGAGCAATCTCTAACGGAAAGAGATTTGTGGGAGTCAGATGAAATTTTTACGTGCAATTCGGTTAATAGTCTTCGCCATGTTTCTGATATAGAAAATCATAGTTACGGAAATATGGCAACAATAAAATTGGTAGAAAAGTTAAATGGACACTTTCCCTCCATTTACTAATTCTTGTATTATATCGTGATATTTGGGTAGGGCATTTTGAACATTTGTTAAGACTACTTGTTTGTGTAATTGATGGAGAAAATCAACATCTTCTGGTTTCGCCGCGACCTGCGCCTGCACGATAATGCAGGTCTTTATCATGCCCTAAAAGCCGGCCTGCCCGTGCAACCCATCTTTATATTTGACACGGAAATACTTGACCAGTTGGAAGAAAAAAAAGATCGCCGGGTGGAGTTTATTTATAACTGCCTTAAAGACCTCGCAAAGCAATTATTTAATTATAATTCCTCCATCAAAGTCTATTACGGAAAGCCGGTTGAAGTCTTTTCAAAAATACTTACTGAAAATAAAATCGCAAGAGTATATATTAACCATGATTATGAACCCTACGCCCTGGAAAGAGATACAGCAATTGCGAAACTATTACAGGATCATGGTGCGACAATCCAATCTTTCAAGGACCAGGTAATTTTTGAAAAAGATGAAGTGTTGAAAGGAGATAAAAAACCCTACACAGTCTTTACACCCTACAGCCGTACCTGGAAAAGCCTGCAGGCTGATTTTCACCTTAAACCTTACCCCACAGAAAAATATTTTTCGAATTTTAATCAAAGTGACCAGGCAGCCATTATTACCTTAGAAGCCATGGGTTTCGAAACTACCGGCAACCCCTACCCGCCAGCTTCCGTTTCGTCAGACTTGCTGGAACATTACCAATCTCAAAGAAATTTCCCGGGTACTCCAGGCACCTCCCGGCTGGGTATTCATCTCCGGTTTG
>JBDSWG010000172.1:0-3486 GCA_039926825.1 Ferruginibacter sp. | reverse complement strand
CATTTCAAACTGATGAAAGATAAAACCATCGTTTGTAACATTGGCCACTTTGATATTGAAATAGATATTGCCTGGATGAATAAAAATTATGGTAATACAAAAGATACCATCAAGCCGCAGGTTGATATATATAATGTTGATGGAAAAGATATCATCATTCTTGCTGAAGGCAGGTTAGTGAACCTGGGTTGTGCTACCGGCCATCCAAGTTTTGTAATGAGTAATTCATTTACAAACCAAACCCTTGCGCAGATTGAATTGTGGACGAACAGCGATAATTACGAAAACAAAGTTTACGTTTTGCCAAAGCATCTTGATGAGAAAGTTGCCCGCCTGCACCTGGCTAAAATCGGTGTTGTGCTGGAAGAACTTACGGATGTTCAATCTGACTATCTCGGTATACCGAAAGAAGGTCCGTTTAAGGCAGATATGTATCGCTATTAATTTTATAAATACCCTTAATTTAAAAAACCCACGGTTGCGTGGGTTTTTTTATACGGTATAAATTTTTTTAATTCTTTTTAAGAGGCGCTCCCACGGCAATAGAACAATCATGGCCGGCCTGTCCGTGCGGCGGGTTCATGCCGGGTGCCGTCACTATGGGATCTGGTGTTGGAGTAGTAGAAACAGGCTGTGGAGTGGCTTGCGTTACGGTACTGGTTGCAGACGTTTTTGGTGAATTTAAAGGTGCGCCAACGGCAATGTCACACCGATGACCGGGTGCGCCATGCACAGGATTCATTCCGGCTTTAGCAGTTGCTGACGATTGTGAAATAGTAGTCGTAGTAACAGCTTCCGGCTGTGCCGCAGGCATGGCCGTACTGCTCATTATTGCAGAATCGGGAACTGTTACCGGAAGAGCTGAAACAGCTGGTGAATCTGACTTAACGCTATTTTGTAAATCTTTATCAAATCCTTTTTCATCATTATTCTGGCAGGCAGTAAAACTTCCCCCGGCTACCAATGCATACAACAGGTATTTCTTCATAATATTATTTTATATAAGTATTAAAACGCCGGTTATGTTTATGGCGCTTTGAAAACATCTAAGGTAACGCTTTAAATGGCACCTGCAACCTGCTATGTATATAACAAACGATGTATTTTTACAGCTATGCGGACGTATGAAGAAACAATGGATTATATGTATGCACAATTGCCCATGTATAGCCGCATGGGTGCGCCGGCATTAAAGTACAACCTGGATAATATTATTTCGCTTTGTAATTTCCTGGATAATCCCCAGGAAAAGTTTGCCAGTATACACGTAGCCGGCACAAATGGCAAAGGCAGCGTCTGCCACATGCTGGCGGCCATGTTACAAAAAGCAGGATATAATACCGGCCTCACTACTTCACCGCATATTCATCATTATGAAGAAAGAATAAGAGTGAATGGGCAGATGATCGAAAAAGATTTTGTTGTCGCGTTTATAAACAAAGTAAAAAACCTGGTAGAAAAAATAAAACCTTCCTTCTTTGAGTTATCTGTAGCGATGGCATTTGATTATTTTGCGTTTTGCAAAGTAGATATCGCCGTCATAGAAACAGGCCTGGGTGGCCGCTTAGACAGCACCAACATAATCTCCCCCGTTCTCAGCATCATCACAAACATCAGCCTGGATCATACGCACCTCCTGGGAAATACTTTAGAGGAAATTGCGGCTGAAAAAGCCGGCATAATAAAGCAGCAAATTCCCGTTATCATCGGGGAAATTTTGCCGGAAACAATAAATGTCTTTGAAAAGAAATCTTCAGGCATGCAGGCACCCATGTATCTCGCAGAAAAAAAATACATGGTACAGTTTATAGATGAGAGCAATAGCCTCCTGCTGCTGAATGTAAAAAATTTAGAAACTGAGATTGTAGAAAAACTGCGTTTAGACCTTACCGGTATTTACCAGGCGAAAAATATTCTGCCGGTGCTGATGGCACGGGAAATATTGGCAACGCTGGGTTGGCCTATACCGGAAAAAGCGCTGCATGAAGGCCTGGAAAATACGGCCCGCCTCACGGGCATAAAAGGGCGCTGGCAATTGCTGAAAAAAAATCCGGATATCATTGCAGATGTGGCGCATAATGAAGATGGCCTTATCCAGGTATTGCGACAGCTCGAAAATCATTACCCCGATGCTATCTGGCATTTTGTAATGGGTTTTGCTGAAGATAAAAACCTGGACCCCATTTTGAATATGCTACCCCCGGCAGGAAAATATTATTTTACGCAGGCCCCGATTTTGCGTGCCTTACCCCATAATCTCCTGAAAGAAAAAGCCAACCTCCGGGGATTAAATGGAGCATCTTTTGAAGACGTAAATGCCGCCGTGAATAGTGCACAGCAAAATGCCGGTGAAAAAGATGTGGTGATTATTTGTGGTAGTTTTTATGTTATAGCAGCACTTCGGGAAGATTGGTTTCCAAATAGCTAAAGCCATAAAAAAGGCAAAGGGCATGCATAGTTTGCCGCACTTCGTGGTGGGCCAGCATCAATCGGGCCTGTTCCATTGTTTTCAGGTGAATGCTGATTTCTTCATTGTCATCCAGTTTCTGTTCTCCTGTTTTTTTGCCACCCGTCGCCAGAAACATGTGTGTAAAATTATTTAGCACCCCCGGGTTGGCCGCTGTAATACCCAGGTAATGAAATTGCGAAAACTCATAACCGGTTTCTTCAGCCAGTTCCCGGGCGATGGCTTGTTGCGGCTGTTCCCCGGCATCAATAAAACCTCCCGGCAGTTCCATCAAAACTTCGTTTATAGGATGCCGGTACTGTTCCACAAAAATAATTTCATTATCTGTTGTAAGGGCCATAGCTACAACAGTGGTTGGTAGTTCTACTACATAGTAAGGCTCCACCGTTTTGCCCGCCGCAGTTTCATACGCATCTTTCCTGGCAGTAAAATAAGGATGGCGGGAAATATATTCCTGTGAAAGTGTTTTTGGCAACTCGGTTATAAATTTTGAAAGAAGTAAAACTATTTCTTTTTTTCTTCCCGCATATGTGTAATGTGCGCCAGGTGATGGCGACTATGCCAGGCATACATTCCAAATAAAAACCATAGCGTCATCTCTTTTTTATGCTCGGGGTGGTAAACCGTTCTCTCCCATTCTCCGGCCTTAATGTTTTCCAACACAACCACCCAGCGTTTATGCAGGGCATGTAACAAGGTAAGAGAAATATTTACAGGCAATTTTTCCGTATCCGCCATTAAGGCCCAGGCATCCTGGTCATAAGGTTTTATTTCCGGGTTCACTTCCGTAAGGCCCAACTTAAAACGGATAAAAGCATTCATGTGGCTGTCGGCTACATGATGAATCAATTGCTTCACCGTCCACCCCCCTTCACGGTAAGGCGTTTCCAGTTCAGCTTCATCCATATCCTGCACGGCCAATTCAATTCTCGTTGGCAGGGTCTCAATATCAGACAGCCATTCATCCAGGGTTTCCCCGGAGAATGGCTGCGGAATATATTTACCAACCGGGTATTTTG
>JBDSWG010000171.1:0-4866 GCA_039926825.1 Ferruginibacter sp. | reverse complement strand
TTTTCTTCAAAGGGCTCTAGCGCTAAGCAAAGATTTTAGCTTATCTCATGATATTCGGTCCAGGGTGCTTGAAAGTATGGCTTTTGTTTATTTGAATGACGGCCAATTGGATAAAGCTTACGAAACTTATATTGAGTGCCTTCGTATAAGCGAACAATCTTCTGAAAATATGAAGGGTCAGGCGTTGTATGGAATTGGGGATATTTTAGTAAGGCAAAACAGGCTGGATGAAGCAAAGGAATATTTTTTACAAAGTCTTACCGTTTTAAAAGGAACCGATAAGGTGGCTGAAGCAAACTCGTTATTGCATTTAGGAAAACTATTTCTCAGGCAGGAAGATTCAAAACAGGCAAAAGAATATTTTCTCGAAGCCCTATCAGCTGCCGAGGAAGTTAAAGCAAAAGGATTAATTTATAAGTCTCATGAAGCGCTGGCCGAATTATTTGAAAAGGAAGAAGATATAAAGTCATTCGTAAAGCATTACAAGCTTTATCACAAATACAGGTCGGAGGTTTTTAAGGATGAGCAGGAGAATAAACAAAAGTACCTGAACATTCAAAATGAAATGGAGAAACTGCAGCAGGAGACAGAGATCAACCGCCTGACTAATGTAGTGATGAAAGAGAAAAATGATGAACTGGAAATGAAAACGGAAGAACTGGAACAGTCTTATAACAGCATATCCGTATTAAGTAAAATTGGCCGGGATATTACTTCAACGCTTGACCTCGCTACCATTTTGAATACGGTATATGAAAATGTAAATCAATTGATGGATGCCAGTGTATTTGGTATTGGTGTTTATAATGCAGAAGAATCTACAATTGATTATCAATTAGCCATTGATAAAGGAAATAGATATAAACCATACAGCAGAAGTATGGAAGATAAGGATCAATTCCCTGTTTGGTGTATTGAGAATAAAAAAGAAATTTTCATAAATAATATAGAAGTAGAGTATAGTAATTATATAAATAGTATTGTAAAATTAAATGTCGATGACACTCAATCAGAAAATGAAACTAAGTCTGAAATTCAATATTCATTACTTTATGTACCCATGCAGGTTAAAGAAAGAATTATTGGTTTAATTACGGTTCAGTCGTATGAAAAGAATGCCTATACACAACATCATCTGGATATTCTTAAAACACTCGCTTCGTATACATCCGCAGCATTATATAATGCACAATCATTTGAAACCCTCCAAAATACCCTCAATGAACTTAAGGTAACGCAACAACAACTGGTACAATCCGAAAAAATGGCCAGCCTTGGAGAACTTACTGCCGGCATTGCACATGAAATTCAAAACCCCTTAAATTTCGTCAATAATTTTTCAGATGTAAATACTGAATTAGCTGAAGAGCTCGAGCAGGAAATAGATAAAGGAAATTATAAGGATGCAAAAGAAATTGCAAAAGACATTAAAAAGAACGAACAAAAAATAAACCATCACGGCAAAAGAGCCGATGCCATTGTAAAAGGAATGCTACATCACAGCCGCAGCAGCAGCGGCATAATGGAACCAACAGATATAAATGCTTTGTGTGATGAATACTTACGGCTTAGTTATCATGGCCTAAGGGCAAAAGATAAAAGCTTCAATGCAGAATTCTTTACCCGTTTTGATGATACAATCGGCAACATAAACATCATTCCGCAGGACATCGGGCGGGTAATATTAAATTTACTTACCAATGCCTTTTATTCTGTAAATGAAAAAAAACACTCTGCTGCTGAAAAAGATTATGCACCTGCAGTAACTATAGAAACACGTAAAGAAATTGATAAAGTAATAATAAGGATAGCGGACAATGGCGTTGGAATTCCTTTGGGTATAAAGGATAAAATTTTTCAACCCTTTTTTACCACAAAACCCACAGGGAAGGGAACCGGCCTGGGATTGAGTATGAGTTATGATATTGTCAAATCTCATGATGGCATACTGTCGGTTGAAGACAGTCTATTGGCTGGAACCTGTTTCCAGGTTATTTTACCTTATCCTGGCAAAACGAATTCCTGAAAAATGTCTTATTTATACAAGGGAATAAGAATTTAAAAATCAGGTTTTATTATATTTTTGTCTATATTTAAAAAACCATCAAGAATACCTTTACAATTATCCATATCTTACGAATAGCCACTGCTTAAACCTAAATGGTTACCTGAAACCGCCTGCCACATCATCTTTTAAGGATACATAGTTACATGTACAACCGCTACATAATTAGGTTTATCGGTTCATTCTGCATATTATTTATGTTGCTTCCCGTGCTTTCGTCTGCACAGGTAAGAAATAATGGCCTTCCTTTTATTACAAATTATCATTACCAGGATTATGGTGCCGATGGAATAAACTGGTGGGCTGCCGAAGATGATAAAGGCGTTATGTATTTTGCAAATAACAGCGGTATACTGGTATATGACGGTCAGCATTGGGAACTTGTAAAGCCCATTAAAAATTCTGAAACAAGAACGCTGGTTAAAGGTAAAGATGGTAAAATATATGTGGGCACAACCGGTGATATTGGCTTTATAGATACAGGTAATAAGGGTAATTTAATATTTACTTCTTTAAGCGATAAAATTCCCAAGGCCTACAGGGAATTTGCAGAGGTATGGGAATCAGGGCGCCTTGGCGATGAAGTATATTTTCGAACCATTCACAACATTTATTTGTGGAATGGCAGTTCCATGCGCATTGTAAAGAGTAATGAAGAATTACATGTGGGTAGTGTAGTACATGGTAAAAATTATGTTCGCATCTGGAACCGCGGCCTTACGGTTATGGAAAAGGACAGCTTTCATTTGGTACCAGGTGGTGAGCGTTTTGCCTCAGAACGCATTTATGTAATATTGCCGTACGACGAAACAAAATTGTTAATCGGAACAAGAACGCAAGGCTTGTTTATTTACGACGGAAAGCAATTCACGCCTTTTAAAACAGAAGCAGATAAACAAATAGTAAATACGAGCCTTTATGGTGGCACCGTATTGCCAGGCGGCAATTTTGCACTAAATACTTTCAATGATGGCTTGTTTATAATTGATAAGCAGGGGCACCTCGTACAAAAGCTGGACAAATCTGTTGGTTTGCAGGATAACTCCGTAGGCCAGGTATTTGTTGATAGCCGGGGCCTCGTCTGGCTTTCATTATTTAATGGTATTTCCAAAATTGATCTTAATAGTTCACTGAGTTATTATGATGAATCCATGGGGCTGCCTGCAAAAACCATATTTGGGTTGGGCTATGATAAAGGAAATATTTACGCCGGTACAAATAATGGGGCATATATGCTTAATAATTCCAGCAACCGTTTTCAAAAACTGGAAGGTACCAGTGGGCAGGCAGGCAATTTTATTCATGCCTTCGGCGACTTTCTTGTAGCGGGTGCGGAGAAAGGAATGTTGAAAATAAATGGCAGCAGTGCTACACAAATCCTGCAGGGGAAAAATTATGAATTTCATGTTACGCAGATAAGCAGGTCTGCGTATGATACCAATATTTTGTACGTGGCGCTTCGGGAAGGAATTGCGGCCGTAAGGCATTACCCGGTTGATGGAAACACAGGTAAATATGTGTTGGAATCCCTTAATCTCTCCCTTAAAACTGTTGCAGGCGGCCTGGTGGAAAGGAGTGATGGGACACTTTGGATTTTCAACTCCCTTACAGGTAAAATAAACTTATTAAGTGATTTTATTAAAAATGGGAAAACCGACCTGGAAAATGCACGGATCAAAGTTTATACGAGTAAGGACGGGCTTTCTCAGAAGCCCGTTACTCCAATAAATTTTAATAACAAGACTTATTTTATAAACGGTCCGGATTCCATTTTTGTTTATGACGGGGCTACGGACAGGTTTAAATTAGATACTGCTGCGCCCTTCAGGCAATTTGTAAAATCAGATGCAGATGCAACCCCCGGTGTAGTTACGGATAACCGTGGGCGTGAGTGGGCAAATTTTGGTGCGGGCACCTTCGTTACATCGGAAGATGGGAATGGTAAAATTAAATTTATCAGCAGCCCTTTCAGTGAATTAAATAAAAAGTTCCCGGTATGGGATATCCTGCCCCTGGATTTTAACAATGGAATTCAGCAGGTGTGGTTTTCAGGACGGGAAGGTGTAATAAAGTTTGAGGGAAAATTGGATTCATCCGCCGGGCAAAATTTTACAACCATAATCCGGGAAGTTAAACTCAACGGCGATTCTTTGGTTTATTCAGGCCTGGAAATGCAAACAGGTAATCTTCATTTTTCTGAAAAATTTAATGATATAAGAATACAGTATGCCTCTCCGTTTTTTATTATGGAGAAAGAAACGGTATTTTCTACTTACCTGGAAGGTAAAGATGAAAGCTGGAACGAATGGACTAAACAGGATTACCGGGAATTTGGAAACCTGCAACCGGGGAAATATGTTTTTCATGTAAAGGCAAAAAATGCATTTGGTGATGAAAGTAAAGAAGCCAGCTTCTCTTTTTCTGTGGCTGCTCCCTGGTATGCCACCTGGTGGGCTTACCTGCTTTATGCTATACTGGCAGGTTTAATGATTTATGCTATTGTAAAATGGAGAACACGTAGCCTGGAAGAGAAGCATCGGGAGTTGGAAGGGGAAGTGGCATTAAGAACTAAAGAACTCAGCAGCCGGGTAGATGAACTTGCTGTTATAAACAGTGTGCAGGATGGGCTTGCCAAAGAACTGGATATGCAGGCTATTTATGAGCTGGTAGGAAATAAAATTCAACAGGTGTTTAATGCCCAGGCTGTAATCATTGCAAGTTTTGATCATGAAAAAAAATCAGAACATTTTAATTATCATATTGAGAAAGGAGAAATATCTTATCCTGAGACACGGCCTTAT
>JBDSWG010000170.1:0-16733 GCA_039926825.1 Ferruginibacter sp. | reverse complement strand
ATTGAAGGAGCTAACGGTGCGGGTAAAGCCGGAACAAATAGTAATAGTTTTATGCCAGATGTAAGCGTGGCTTATAAACTTACTAAAGATGGCCGGTATGCCATTCGTGCCTACCGCAAAAATCAATATGAAGTTGTTTTGGATGGTTATGTTGTGGAAAATGGTGTTTCTTTTATAGTGACCATGGACTATGATAAATTTTACGAGTTATTCAGAAAGAAAAAATAAGAGCTTGATTAATGATTAAGAATTTATTTATTATTATCATTTGTGTAGTCATTGCATCATCC
Organism: Ferruginibacter sp.; assembly: GCA_039926825.1. Classification (GTDB taxonomy): domain Bacteria; phylum Bacteroidota; class Bacteroidia; order Chitinophagales; family Chitinophagaceae; genus Ferruginibacter. Next base: position 16,443 of record JBDSWG010000170.1, on the reverse strand, counting down.
TGCAGTGTTCAAAAATATTTACCACCCGGTGAGCGGTTATACCGTGGTGCCACTGTGCATGTAGAAAAAGATCCGGAAGTAACTACCCGTGCACGGTCATTAAAAAGTACAATTTTACTGGCTGCCACGCCAAAAGCCAACAAATTTTTACTGGGCCAGCCCTGGAAGGTGTGGTGGTATTATAAACTCGGCGAATCAGAACATGTCCGTGGCCTCAGAAGATTTTTACGCAACCGACTGGGAGAACCTCCTGTATTAAGCAGCCGGATTAATACCAATGCAACGGCTGAAAATATGCAGGCGCTGTTGGAGAATCTTGGATATTTCCATAGCACCGTTACTGGTGATACAACAAACTACAGCTATTTTACAAAGGCCATTTATGAAGCTAAAGTAAAACCCCTGTACCATTTAAATAAAATTGAATGGGTTAATGATAGCACTGAACTAATGAATACATTAACCTATGCAGAAGGTAAAAGTTTACTTGTTCCGGGCAATGCTTACCGCCTTAGTGATATATCTTCAGAAAGAGACAGGCTTGATCTTTATCTGAAAACTAAAGGATATTATTACTTTAATCCGGATTACTTAATGTCTTATGCTGACAGTACGGTTGGTGACAGGAAGGTTAATCTCTATCTCAACATTAAAACAACAACACCTGAGAATGCGAAACACCCTTATACCATAAGTAATATAATCGTATTCCCAAATTACACGCTCACCTCGGCAGACCTGGATACAAGCCGGGCAGGTGCCGAATATTTTGATGGTATTATGATAAAAGACAGTGTGCATAAATTCAAACCAGATTTATTTGCCACCACAATTACTTATCGCCAGGGAGCGATTTATAACAGTGAAACACAAAACAGTACCCTCAATCGTTTCATTAATTTAAAAACTTTCAAGTTTGTAAAAAATCGTTTCTCCCCATATTTCCTAACAGACTCCAGTCATTTATTAGATGTTTATTATTACCTCACGCCTTCGAAACAAAAATCATTGCAGGGGCAGATAGACGCTTTTTCCAAGGAAAATCAATATGTAGGTGGCGAAGCCAGTATCTTTTGGAAAAACAGGAACCTCTTCCGCGGGGCGGAGCAATTGAGTATACGGGGGTACGGCGGTTATGAAGTTTCTTATGCAGATTCTTTGAAGAATAATAATAATTTCCGGCTGGGTGCAGAAGCAACATTGACCATTCCCCGGTACGCCCTTCCTTTTTTCAAGATCTCGGAAAACAATTTTTACCCGCCTAACACCAATCTTACAACCGGGTACGAATACTTTAGGAAACAATTGTTTTATACCAAGAATTTTTTCCGGTTCCAATATGATTTTACCTGGAAGCCTTCCTTGCGAAAACAATATAAATTTGCTCCTATTTCTCTAAGCTATTTAAATGCAACGCAGGTTTCGGATTCGTTTTACAAGCAGGCAGCTATTACTCCAAGTATTTTATTAAATGTATTCTCAGAGGCCGTCCTGGGTTCATTTCTGAATTACACCTATAACAATTCACTTAATCCTTTGGCGATTAACCGTTGGTATTTAAACACGGGGGTAGATGTATCAGGAAATTTATATGGCTTATTTATAGGCGCAAAAAATTACAGGGAAAAATTAATTTTTGGTACTCCATTCGCTCAATATGTAAAACTGGATTTTGATTTACATTATACTCGAACGCTCCGTAGCAAAATAGACTGGGCAAACAGGATACAATTGGGTGCTGGTCTCCCCTATAATAATTCCCGCCTTTTACCATTTGCAAAACAGTATTCTATCGGGGGAAGTAATTCTATCCGTGGTTTCCGCTCACGAAGCCTGGGGCCAGGTTCATACCTTCCTACAGCAGAAGATCAAAGATTTTTTCAAATAATCGGGGGAGATTATAAACTCCTTGCTAATACAGAATTGCGTATTCCACTAGTTCCCAGAATTTCATTTGCCACATTTATCGATGCAGGAAATATCTGGACAAAAGACACGTTACTTTTTGGACATGCGGGTCAGTTAAGTAAAGACTGGCTGAAAGAAATTGCCGTTGCCTCCGGGGTGGGCATTCGTTTTGACGCTGTCGTTATCCTTATAAGGGCAGACCTGGGTATACCACTTAGGAAACCTTATTTGCCGGAAGGACAACGTTGGGTTTTAAATAAAATTGATTTTACCAGTGGCCCGTGGCGCAGAGAGAACTTAATTTTAAATATTGCCATCGGCCTGCCTTTCTAAAAAATAAACTTTCCAAAAAAAAATTCCTAAACGGGAAAATAAAAAAAATAATAAAAAAGGTTTTATTCTTTTACCGGGGGAGCTGCCGGATCAGTATCTGAATTGTTTGCCAGGCCTTCTTTATATGTCCTCTCTCCATCCAGATCCTCCTGGCCATTTTCTAAAGGAACATCTGTATTTGAAGTTTCTATATTTCCGGTATTTTTCTGCCCTTCTCCTTCTGAAGCTTCTTTACCTGTATGAATTGTATTGGAAGATAGGGAAAACATTGTGGAAAATAATTTAAGCAGATTTTTTAGGCTTCTTTATGAAGTTATGATATAGCGCCACCCCATAGGCCTTTAATTTTTCTGCATTACTATAAACTGTTCCTGTTGTGGTGAGGTTAAGTGCAGTCCCCAAAATTTTACCAGGTAAAGAAGTTGTATGGCCCAGTATTAAATTTTTTGTAAGAAAGCCCATACTCAATCCGCCTATTCCTTTTATTACAGCCCCCAGCATTGTATTGGAATCTGTAAGACGATGAGCTGCATCTTTCAGCAAATTTATCGGTTTAATACTTTCCTTTGTTTCATGCCATTGGGAGATTAGAAGTGCTTCCTGAATAACTTTACGTTTTTCAAATTCCACTATGACAGCATCTAATTCTGCAACATTATTAATTTTTCCTACCATTAGTCATAAAGATTTTTGATGATAGAATCACTCAATGGATTCTTAACCCATTTGTCTTTGAAACTAGAAAAAATAAGTCCGGCAACAAGATAAAAAGCTGCAAGAATGAAAAAGCCATAATATACTTTTCCTAACATTTCGCCTAACCAAATAGCCAGTCCAATATTCAATAGAATTATGAAGAAAAATAATAAAACATATTTTATTACTTTGGCAACCAGCGTCGCAATTATAATTGTCGATTTCTTAGTTGCTTTTAGTTTCCAAAGATCAATCCTGGTTTCAGCGTAATTTCCTGCTTTATCAAATAATTCTTCAAAATTGTTTGGCTCTTTTTCCATGTTGTTCCTGTTTCCGGACTTATTTAAATACAATTGCAACTTAAGCAAAACTACGCTTGGTGTCGTCTTTTACATTTTGAGCATTACGATTTACACTGGAAGCTACATCTGATGCAGCGTCGCGGCCTTTATCCATAATGTCTTTTGCTTCACCCTTTACATTGTCATATTTTTCCTGAAGGGCTTCACCTAATTCATTGAATTTGTTACGTACTGTATCGCCTAATTCACCACCGCGTTGTGCGATTTTTTTGCGGGTTTCAGTACCCCTGTCTGGTGCGAATAAAACGCCTAAAGCAGCACCGGCCGCTGCGCCTAATAATATACCGGATAATAATTTACTTGAACTCATAACTTGTGTTTTTAAAGTTTTAAATAATGTAAGTAAATAATAAGCTAAAATGTTGCCAATCATTAATTTGCCTCAATTTATCTATGCAAGCTAAGCGCAAATTTTATCTGGGCAAAAAATTCTACGTTTAATAAAATAATTTATGTTTTTTTGAATCTTAACTGTATTAATGAAATTGAATTGTACAGAAAACTTCGGGCATGAAAAATGAATACTAAAACAAAGCATTAGAATTTAACCTAAATATTTAAACAACATTCATTCACAACAACTTTATTATCATGAAAAATTTGTCTTCCACCTTAATGACATTTATTGCTTTAATGACTATTACATTAGGTCTGAGTAGTTGTGAAGCTATCGGTGGTATTTTTAAAGCGGGAATGTGGACTGGCGTTATTGTAATTGTCCTCGTAGTTGCCCTGGTTTTATATATCATTTCACGTGCCCGCCGTTAAAATAAATTGGCTTACTATAAAAAAGAGGCTTACGGAAATGTAAGCCTCATTTTTTTTAAATACTATCTGATGGTGTATCTGTAACGGTAGTTACCACTGCATTCTTTCTCTTTCTATAAGATAACTGTTCCAATCTTTTTACAATAATACTTTTCTTCTCCTCTGTATCATCCCCCATCAATACACCCCAGGGCTTTAATTCATCTATACGATCAAAGATTATTTTTAATATTGCTATCGTAGGCAGGGCAAGGAAAATACCGGATAAGCCTACCAGAGTACCTCCGACAACAACGCCTAAAATTGTAACCAATGCATTTATCTTCACTTTACTACCGACTATCCTGGGCATTAAAAAATTACTGTCTATAAAATGTATGATTTCAAAAGATATAATAATCCATACAATATCACTTATGTTGGTCGAAGTTGTCAACGTTACCAAGGAAGCGAAAATCATCCCTGTAAGAATGCCCACGTAAGGAATGATATTTAAAAATGCAGCGAATATGCCCAGGAAAATTGCGTATTTCACGCCTATTATTAATAACACTGCACAGTTTGCAACAGCAACTATAGAAATCTCTGTCACAAGGCCTAACATATATTTTTGTACTATTCCTTTAGATTCCTGCAGCACCTCGTGTATCTGTGGTTCATGAGCTTTGTTGAAAAGATCAATTAAAAACCTTTTTATCATATGCCGGTAATGCAGGATAAGAAAAGAGTAAATAGCCACCATAATGATGAAAAACATTGTGCGGGTAATGGTAAACACGGTTTCTCCTATGACCTCGGAACTGGATTTTGAATTAGCTGTAGCATTTTCAATCATTTTGGTTTGCTGGTTCGGGGAGATATTAAATTTCCGTTGAATCCAGGTTTGCAGGGTTTCATAATGATCTGAGAGGTGCCGCTTTATAGAGTCAATATCCTTTAAGAAACTGGCCACCTCATAAGAGAAAAAATATATGAGACCCGCTATAATACTCAGGGCAAATATTACCGTAAAAAGATTGGCCATGGCCTTGGAAAAATGAACCTTCCGCTCCAGGAAATTGGTAACTGGCAGTAATAATATGGATAATATAATAGCAAATGCAAGGGGAACAAACACTGTCTGACCATACGTGATAAATATCACGATACACATAATCATCAACAGCTTAAACGTAAATTTTATGTAAAAGGGTAATAATTTAAAATCCATCATCTGGTGAAGTGTTTATGAAATTCAGTTCCGCAAAATACCCTTTAATCCGTAGTTTTTCTCTTCAATAATATACACTACAGTATTTTCCTGGGGTGCAAACTTATTCTCGAAACGGTACACTTCATCTATAAAAAGTTCGTGGGGTAAAAAATTCATTTGCCGCTCAGGACAATGAATGTATGCATCTTTCTTTATGAAAGTAAGGTTATAGCCATCCCGTATGAGGGAGGCCAATGCCTGGGCCAGGTCTGGGAAATAACTCATGTTTAAGATTTAGGCTGGTATTTTCATGTCGTCATAAATCGTGCTTCGTTTAGAAGTTTAATTTTCATGAAAGCTATTTTCAGTGTATTTAACTGGTACAGCATTACATTACGAAGGTTATTTAGCGGAAGGTATTCATTCAGAATTTCATCATAGGCCCGGGTTATGCTACTTTCACTATTCACACATATGCTCATTAACTCATTTCCCTGGCCCGGAATACAATCTGAGCTATAGGTCTGATCATCTTCCAGGCAATCTAACATCAAATTAGTTTCAACCCTATGTGGAACCCCATAAAGACGCAAATGATTAGTAATTTCTTCAGCATATTGGGTACTCTCAATAGACAAACCGTTTAAAGCCGTCTTAAGGTTTTCATCTTCAACTTCATCTGCCACCATTTCAAATGCAGTTTTATACTTACAGAGGTATTGTAACAGGCCACAGAATTTATCTGCAACAGTGTTGTTTAAAACTTCCATTGGAGGCAATCGTTTAAAATAAGAAAATAGAGATGACTTGGAAAATTACAAGGCGTTTTTCTTAATAGGAGATATTGGGGAGTTAAATCAAAGGGGCGGGGAAAACAGTCTACACAAATTCTTATGCGGTTAATTGATCTACAGTTTTATAAATGACTTCACGGGTAAACGGTTTACCAATAAAGAAATCTGCACCTTCCTTCATAGCCCGGTTTCTATCTGCTGCTGTATCGTGTGCCGTTATCATCACAATTTTAGAATTGGGGTTATTTTTTTTAATAAAACTGATGAAATTCATTCCTTGCCCATCCGGAAGATGGTTATCTAAAAATATAATTTCCGGACTTTCTTTCATCAATGTATTAGTCGCATCCGTCAGAGAATTAACATAATCAGCATCCAGATTCTTTTGTTTCAATAAAGTAGATAATAGATAACAGATATCTGTTTCATCATCTATAATTAATACTTTCAAAATTTCAGTATTTATGTATATCCTGTTAGGTTCAGAACTTTGGGAACTCATATTCAGGTAAAATCAATTTTACTGCCATTACCTCCGAAAACTCTTATAAGTTTTCGCTTTCATTAGCAACTCCTATAATCATCAAATTATATACCTCATATAAAATTGAACATGAAGACAATATCTAAAACCAGTCATTTCAATATTATTCAAACACTTAATTAAAATTTCTATGTCTTCTCAAAAACCGTTCTTTGTGCTGGGGATATGGGAAGTTTTGGGTACGGGTCCACGTTAGGTTGAGGAAATAATTACATGGTACAATTATAGCAATCTCAACACTGTTATCATTATGCGCATAAGGATAAAATCAATTTTTAGATTTATAAAGCAGGTATTTAGTGAATACATAGCAGATAATGTTTTGAAATATAGTGCGTCCCTGGCTTATTACACAATACTTTCTATAGCGCCCTTGTTGATAATAATATTATACATTACAGGAATTTTATTTGGGCAGGAAGCAATACGGGGAGAAATTTTCGGACAGTTAAAGGACCTGGTAGGAAGTAGCGCTGCACTAGATCTTCAGACAGCCATTCAGAATATTCATTTAAGTAAGGGAAGTTTTTTAGCCACTATGCTGGGGGCCATTATACTTTTTATAGGAGCCACAGGGATTTTTGGTGAGATGCAAGACTCCCTGAATAAAATTTGGGGCTTACGTACCAAAAGCCGAAAAGTTTGGTGGAAGTTACTGGTAGACAGGGCAATATCATTTTCACTTATCTTAAGCCTGGGGTTTGTTATGATTGTTTCACTGGTTGTAAATGCAATTGTAGCCGCACTTAGTAATAAAATTGGTCAATTATTAGTAGGCACGGGGGAGGAAGTATTGTTAGTATTAGATAATTTAACTTCCCTGATTATTACCACGCTGATGTTTGCAACAATTTTCAAAGTACTGCCAGATGCAAAAATTAAATGGAAGGATGTACTGGTAGGTGCACTCATAACAGCTGTATTATTTATCTTAGGAAAATACGGTATCGGGTTTTATTTATTGAAATCGAGCCTCACAGATATTTATGGAGCTGCCGGGTCTATTATGATAATGATGATTTGGGTTTACTATAGTTCCGCTATTTTGTATCTTGGAGCCGTATTTACAAAGGTGTATGCTTCTAATTATGGAAGTAAGATATATCCCAATGAATATTCAGTGTGGGTTAAAATAGAAGAAATTCCCGTAGGAGATGTAACACTAAACGAAAAAATAACCTAAAAACAGGAAATTTATATGAAGAAAAAGGTACTTATAATTGATGATGACCTGGATATGTGTACACTATTGAGCCGGTTTCTATCCCGGAATGATTACCAGGTAGAATCTGCTCATTCCGGTTCCAAAGGCATTACCAAATTCAAAGAAGAAAATTTTGACATTGTGATCTGTGACTACCGGTTAGGGGATAAAGAGGGTAAAGATGTTTTACAGGAAATTAAAGCCATTTCCCCCCAGACTATAGTTATTATCATAACGGGATATTCAGATATCAAAACAGCTGTAGATGTTATTAAACTGGGGGCATACGACTATATTACCAAGCCGCTCGTGCCGGATGAGGTTTTGAATGTGCTCAATAATGCGCTCAATCATACAGAAGATACTATGCCTACACCCGGCAGCCAGGTGCGCAGTACTACCACGAAGTTTGCGGCAAAACATCTTACAATCAATAATGAATTCCTGGTGGGAGAAGCCGGCACCACAAAAGATTTGTATAATCAGATTGAAATTGTTGCACCCACTAATTACAGCATCATCCTCTATGGCGAAAGTGGAACGGGTAAAGAAGTAATTGCCAAGACGATTCATAGTTTAAGCGACAGGAAAGAAAAGCCTTTCATAGCTATGGATTGCGGTACACTTTCTAAAGAATTATCCGGTAGTGAGTTATTTGGACACGTAAAAGGTGCCTTTACCGGTGCCCTTACAGATAAAGAGGGTCATTTTGAACTGGCAAATGGCGGTACACTTTTTCTTGATGAAGTAGCAAACCTTTCTTATGAGATACAAGCTTCTCTCCTGCGGGTAATACAGGAAAGAAAATTTAAACGTGTTGGTGGCAATAAGGAAATGCCTGTAGATGTGAGGATAATTGTGGCTTCCAATGAGAATCTTCAGGAAGCTTATCGTAAAGGCAAATTCCGGGAAGATTTATACCATCGCTTCAATGAATTCTCTATTAACCTGCCGCCACTCCGGGAGCGTAAAAAAGATATACCCCTGTTTGCAAACTTCTTCCTGCAGAAAGCAAAGACAGAGCTAAACCGCGATATTGAAGATTTTGATGATGAGGTGATGCAAATGTTTATTAATTATTCCTGGCCGGGGAATCTTCGTGAGTTCAGGAATGTAGTTCGCCGGGCAGTTTTGCTTACGCAGCATGGTAAAATAAGTACAAAAACTTTACCCTGGGAAATCACAAATACCTCAGACTCGCCCCTGGCACATACGCCGCACCCCGGCAGTGTAAATGATGAACATAAAACGGTCCCTATAAAAAAAGATTATGACTTAAAGGATGCAGCCAGCAAGGCAGAGTACGAAGCCATTATGAGTGTATTAAAAGAAGTAAATTTTAATAAAACGAAAGCTGCTGAAATTTTAAAAATTGACAGGAAAACCCTCTATAATAAGATTAAAAGTTTTGAAGAGTCAAACAATACAGTATAGATATAAAGGTAGCTATCAGACGGATAAGAGGGTAAAATAAAAATTAAAAAAAACGGTATAGATTTAGCTGCCATGTCCTCACAATTTAAAAACAAAACTATGTCTATTGAACACGATGAGATGGATACCCTGAGCTCTATAATGGAGCGCCTGAGATTAAAAAAACAAGATACCGAATTCCGGATGCATGATAAAGGATTTGGGACAGGAAATAACAAGTACTATAATCCCGATGATTTAAAAATTATCCGCACGTATAGATTTGAAGGAGATTCTAACCCTGCAGACAATACTATATTATATCTCATAGAAGCCAATGATGGTAAAATAGGATATAGCATGGATGCTTATGGAGTATACAGCAATAATGATGATGCCCGGTATGATGATTTCATCAGGAAAATTCCTATGGAAGAAAGAAATGAACAACAGATTTTTGGATAAATGGAAATAGGATATTTTTAAAATTCCATCCTCTCAAAACTACAGACGGCCTCATGCAAACTAAAGACAGGAAATTGAAAATACTCATCGTTGATGATGACGAAGACGATTATTTCATCACCAGTGAGTATATAAAAAATATACAGGGCAATGATTATGAGATAGACTGGTGCTATAATTATGAGGATGCATTAAAATCTGTGAGTGCACGGGAATATCATCTTTACCTGGTAGATTACCACCTGGGCGCACACACCGGGTTAGATTTAATTAAAGAAGCTACCCAACAAAAAATAGAAGAACCTTTTATACTCCTGACAGGAAAAGGAAATCAAAAAATTGATATTGAGGCCATGCAGGCCGGCGCGGTAGATTATCTCATAAAGTCAGAAATGGACTCAGAGAAAATTGAACGCTGTATACGATATTGTATAGAACGGTCCAATTCTATCAAGGCTTTGAAAGCCAATGAAAGAAAATTTCGTAAAATCTTCGAACGTTCTGCTGATGCCGTTTTCCTAACTAATGAAGAAAGCATTTTTATAGATGCCAATGAGGCAACATCGCGGCTGTTTGAATTTAATAAGGAGTCTCTTTTACAAATCAACCTCTTTACCCTCTTCCATGCAGAAGATGATATTATTGCTATACAGCACGACTTGGCAGAAGGAAAAGAAATAGATGATAAAGAAGTTGTGATGCGCACAAAATCAGGCGTTTTGCGCAACTGTATTCTTTCTCTTAGTGGAGAATCAAATAGTAGCGGCCAATACTACCAGGGTATTATTCACGATATAACAAATCTTAAAAAGGCGGAAAAACTTACCCTGCGAAATGAAAAAAGAAACGTTGCAGACAGGCTAGTACATGTACTTGCACACGAGGTAAGAAATCCGCTCAATAATATAAACCTTTCCCTGGAGCAGATTTCACCTGATGTAATGGAGTCCGACAATAAAATATTTATTGACATTATTCAGCGTAACAGCAAAAGAATAGAAAGCCTCATCACAGAGTTACTAAACAGTAGCCGCCCGGCAGAAATAGAGATTAAAAAAGTATCTCTGCAACACATTGCTGAAGAAAGTATCCAGAGTGCCATTGACCGGATAACTCTTAAAAAAATTACCCTGCATAAAAACTTTCCGGAGAAGCCTTTGAATATTATGGCAGATACGGAGAAACTAAATATGGCTATCCTTAATATCCTCATTAATGCTGTGGAAGCTATGAATGAAGGCCAGGGGGAAATGAGCCTTACTATAGCAGAAGTAGAAGGTAAGTACCAGTTAAATATAAAAGATAATGGCTGTGGAATAAGTGAAGATAATTTACAACGATTGTTTGAACCTTATTTTACGGCGAAACGCAACGGTATGGGATTAGGACTGTCTACAACCATTAATATACTGCAATCCCATAATGCGGAAGTAGAAGTACAATCCGAGCCAAATGAAGGAACAGAATTTATATTACGGTTTGAAGAAGCTCAGGAATAATTATAAAGAGGAAGCACTGAAATGACGTGCTGAACAAAATCAGAATCAACCTTTCTCACATCGAAACTCTGGTTACCCATTATCTGCCAGTCCTCCGTATCCATCTCTACCAGCGTATACATATATTTCCTGTTGCTATTATAGATTTCATACATTTTATGCTGTCCTTTCCGGAATTGAAAAAACCCGAACACATATGTGCGGTCATCCGTTTCTTTTTTATGCCAGGTCAGTATTTTAGGAACATGAATGGGCTGACGTAGAAAACTGGTTATTTCTTTCCCAATGGTCATTGCTAACATTGTAAAACCGAGATCTTCTTCCATCCACCGGCCAGACTCTACATCTGTATAAAAAACATTTTCATACCCATTTTCAAATTTTATTTTAAACATTTGGTGGTGTCGATTATAAAACTCTTCAAATCTTGCACTCATTTCCACATCGCCCACTTTTACTTGTAATAATGTATTCATGTTATTCATGTATTTAAAATATTTATTCACAAACCCTGCCAATATTTTTAGGTGCTAAAAACCCACAAATAGCTTAAGATACAGCCATTTTAAATATGTAATAAAGAAATATTCTAGTTGAGTTACAAGGGAATGAAAAATGAAACAAACCTTGATTTGAATTTCTGGCATAATGCATGAAATATAATCAGTAGGTTTTTCATAGGATATTGGATTTAGAACGGGGCTCGATTTCTATCAAGCCCCTTTTTTAAACAAACCATTTAAAGTAATATAAACATCTGACTACAATATAGTATGATAAAGCCCTGCCTGGAGGAGGATACAGTAATAAGAGAAATTTTTAAAAGTTAGTAGTTTTCACAATTTCTACGTATCATTGCAGTGGAAAAGGTTGCGAAGCATTATCCAATATATGTTTACTTCAGGTTTCAACTTCTTCCACTCAGATTAATTTTTCAACTACAATATTTTTACACCAGATTGGATTTTTGGGAAACCTCTCTTCTTACTTTTTATGTACGATATCACTCAGCTAAACGATTTGCTCGTTCCGGAACTCGTGGACATAGCAGAAGGCCTGCAGATTAAGCAAATAAAGAAACTCAATAAATCAGACCTCATTAATAGTATACTGGACAAACAATCAGAAATGACAACAGATAATAAAAGTCCTGAAAATGAAAAACCCAGGCGTAAACGCATTGCAAAGCCAGCTGAAGAAGCTCCTACGCCAGAAGTAACTCAGGCGAAAAAACAGGAAGAAAATAAAAATGCCGTAAAAACTACTGAAAAGAAAGCACCCCGCAAGAAATCAGTAATTGAGCCAGCAGAAAAACCTGGACCAGGAAAAAAGGCTGAAAGCGAAGAGGAAGAGGATTTACAGCCTATTACCAGCGAACAGACCACCATACCTGCCGCAATTGCGCAGATGCTCCAGGAAGAAGATGCCCAGGAGCCGGAAGTAGATGAGGACGAAGATTACCAGGAAGAATCTTATACCCCACAACAATATGGTAATAAACCTCAACCACGCAGGGAACCGCCCGTTTTCAATATAGAATTTGATGGAATCGTGCTGGGTGAGGGTGTGCTGGAAATGATGCCTGATGGTTATGGTTTCCTGCGCAGCAGCGATTATAACTATCTGTCTTCCCCTGATGATATTTATGTTTCCCCTTCCCAGATAAAATTATTTGGGTTAAAAACCGGCGATACCGTTTACGGTTCTGTACGTCCACCGAAAGAAGGTGAAAAATATTTTGCTTTACTTAAAGTAGAAACGATTAATGGCAAAAGCCCTGAAGAAGTACGAGATCGTGTTCCTTTTGACTACCTGACGCCGTTGTTCCCTTTTGAAAAATTAAATCTTTGCACCCGGGCAGATAATTACAGTACCCGGATTATGGATTTGTTTACGCCCATTGGTAAAGGGCAACGGGGACTAATTGTTGCCCAGCCCAAAACGGGTAAAACGATGTTATTGAAAGAACTGGCTAATGCTATTGCGGAAAACCACCCGGAGTGTTATCTTATGATAGTGCTAGTAGATGAGCGGCCGGAAGAGGTTACAGATATGGAACGCAGTGTAAAAGCCGAAGTTATCGCCAGCACATTTGATGAACCTGCAGAAAAGCACGTAAAAGTGAGCACTATTGCACTACAGAAAGCCAAACGTTTGGTAGAGTGTGGCCATGATGTTGTAATATTATTGGATTCTATTACCCGCCTGGCCCGTGCACATAATACCGTTGCACCATCGTCGGGTAAAGTATTAAGCGGTGGCGTGGAAGCCAATGCCATGCAAAAGCCAAAGCAATTTTTTGGCGCTGCCCGTAAAATTGAAAATGGCGGTTCATTAACCATTATCGCAACTGCGTTAGTAGATACCGGTAGTAAAATGGATGAGGTAATTTTTGAAGAATTCAAAGGTACCGGTAACATGGAACTGCAACTGGAGCGTAAATTATCTAACCGCAGAATTTATCCTGCCATTGATATCGTTTCTTCTTCCACCCGTCGTGATGATCTACTTCTGGATAAGGATACATTCCAGCGGATGTGGGTACTGCGCAAACATATTGCAGATATGAACCCTGAAGAAGCCATTAACATGTTGTTGAAAAATATGAAGGGTACAAAAGATAATGCCGAGTTCCTTACCAGTATGAATGGGTAAGTAATATTTGTATAAATGATTCAGCCCCGCCGTTGCGGGGCTTTTTTTATTTACATCCATCCCGGATTTTGACCGTTCATCTGTTAAAGAAATACAAATAAAAATAAGTTTTGATGAGCGGTAACTTTTGCTTCTGGCTATACGTTTACTTTCGTACAAAGTATAGTTTTTTAAACCCAAAAGTATAGCCATGAACAAAAAACTTTGGGTTGTTTTGTACATATTCCTAATCGCTCATGCGGCAGCTTTAGCCCAGCAAGCCCCACAGCGATCGTTACAGGCAATGCGAACAAACAGCCCCATTAAGATTGACGGAATTCCCGATGAAGCCATTTGGAAAACCGCCCCCGTTGCAGAAAAATTTATTGAATTCAGGCCCAATGCGGGTGCTGTAGAAAATCCTTCAAATGCTACCCAGGTTTATATTCTTTATGATAATAGTGCTATTTATATAGCAGGATATTGTCATGAGTTAAATGCAGATAGTATTTCCCGGGAACTGGTAGGGAGAGATAAGGTAGGTTCCAATGATTTTGTCGGGGTCATTTTTGATACATACTATGATAAAATTAATGCCACAGGTTTCTATGTTACAGCTTCCAGTGAACAATACGATGCTAAATATAGTAACAGTGGAAATGAAGATGACACCTGGAACGCTGTATGGGATTCTAAATCCGTTATGCAAAAAGATGGGTGGACTTTTGAAATGCGAATTCCCTATAGTGCCCTGCGTTTCAGCCCGAAAAATTCAACCTGGGGACTAAACATTACCCGTAAACGCAATAAGTCCGGGCAGCAATTTATGTGGAATTCCGTAGTACCAACAATAAATGGATTTATAAACCAGGAAGGTACATGGGATGGCATTACAGATATTAAGCCTCCATTGCGGCTGGCTTTTTCGCCATATCTCTCTGCCTACATAAATAATTATCCCAATAAAACAAACCAAAGCAATTTTACCCAGTCAATAAATGGCGGTATGGATGTGAAATATGGCATCAACCAGAATTATACACTGGATATGACGTTGATACCGGATTTTGGACAGGTTCAAAGTGATAAACAGGTACTCAATCTTTCTCCATTTGAAGTAAGGTATAATGAAAACCGGGATTTTTTCACCGAAGGAACAGAACTGTTTAATAAAGGCAACCTATTCTATTCCCGCCGCATCGGCAGCCAGCCAATTCATAAATATGACGTGCAAACCGGAACTAATGAAGTGGTATCAGATAACCCTTCAGAGAGCAAACTGCTGAATGCTACGAAAATTTCCGGACGTAATAAAAAAGGTCTCGGCATCGGTTTATTAAATGCCATTACCAAACCCATGTATGCAGAAGTTTTGGACACAGCTACAGGCAAAACAAGAGATGTGAAAACAAACCCGCTGACCAACTATAATATTCTCGTACTGGATAAAACACTCAAAAATAATTCTTCTGTATCTTTTGTAAATACTAATGTACTTCGGGAAGGTTCTGATTATGATGCAAACGTAAGTGCTTTTGTATTTGATATGTACAACAAAAAGAACGTGTATAACTGGTACGGGCAAACGTCACTAAGTAATAAAACCGCCCTCGGTAAAAATGAAACCGGTTATTCTCATAACCTGGGCTTCGCAAAGACAGGTGGCCGGTTTAATTTTAATTTAGTAGAGGAACTTGCTAACACCCGGTATGATAAAAATGACCTCGGTATTCTTTACAATAACAATTACGTGGATCATTCCCTCTGGATTGGGTATAAATGGGTAAAGCCTAAAAGTTTTTACAACCGGATAAACCTGAATATAAATAATAACCTCAGCCATCGTTTTGAAGATGGTTCTTACCAGAGCTATAATGCCAATATTAATATGAACGGCCAGTTAAAAAACCTGTGGAGTGCAGGCCTGTCTATGGTTCATAATGAACCGGGAAATGATTATTATGAACCCCGAAAGGAAGGAAAAGTATTTAGAACGAGCCGTAGCACCGGTGCAGGTTTCTGGGTAAACAGCAACGAGGCAAAAAAATATTACTGGGGCGCAAGTATAAATGGAAATTTCCGGGAAATGTTTACAAGCCGTTCCTATAATTTTGATATGGAGCAGCGCTACCGCTTCAGCAGCAAATTCTCCATGAGCCAGGGAGTTTCGTATAACCCAGTCCGTAATGCTGCCGGGTTTGCAGCCATCGATGGTAGTGGAAATGTAATTTTTAATCGGCGTAACAGGGAAACGGTGGAAAACTCCCTCTCCATAAAATATAATTTTAATAATAAATCGGGCATTAACCTCCAGGCACGACACTACTGGAGCGGCGTAAAAAGCCTGCAATATTATGCTTTGAATAATGATGGTAGCCTGGACCCCAATACAACTTATACCAATAACAGGGATTATAATTTAAATCTTTTCAATGTAGATATGGTCTACACCTGGCAGTTTGCTACCGGAAGCTTTATGTACATTGTTTGGAAAAATAATATTGTAAATGACAAAAGAGATGATGGTTATATAAAGAATCTTCGGCAAACCCTGTCCGCGACACAGAATAACAACCTTTCTATAAAGATTCTGTATTATCTCGATTACCTAAAATTTAAAAAGCATTAATC
>JBDSWG010000169.1:0-4088 GCA_039926825.1 Ferruginibacter sp. | reverse complement strand
ACTATTTCACAACCGCCATAATATCTTTTGCCGGGATAACCTTCTGCATATTTATTAGTAAGAGAAGTACCCATTGCCGCCATTACCTGCGGGCTGGTAAAATTTTCACTGGCAATGAGTTCAATTCCTTCCCTTTGCCTTTCCAGTTCTTTTTTAATGAGGTCAAATACCTGGCTGTCCTGGTGCATATTTAAAGTTTAAAGCGCAAATATAAGCCGACAAGGTTTTTAAAGAATGCTTTATTTGAACCCTGTATTCCTTAAAATGAACTACTTTCATTGACCCAAAAAGGGAATAATTAAAAAATTTGTTGCCGTTTTTCTTATACGGCTTCAAGGCAACTAAGTTTAACAATGAAGGCTATTATTCCAGTCGCCGGTGCGGGTACTAAATTACGGCCACATACCTATACACAACCTAAAGCACTGATTCCACTTGCCGGTAAAACAATCCTGAGCATTATTGTAGATCAGCTGAAAGAGGCAGGCATAAAAGATTTTATTTTCATTATAGGGTACCTGGGCGAAAAGATCCAGGACTACATGACTTCTCATTATCCGGAACTAAACTGCAGTTTTATTTCGCAGAATGAACGCTTTGGCGTAGGGCACGCTATAGACCTGGCCCGCAGCGGTGCCGGTGATGAAGAATTACTTATTGTGCTGGGCGATACCATTGCAGAATATGATTTGAAAGAAATTATGGATTCACCGTTATCTATGCTGGGCGTAAAGAAAGTAGATGACCCCAGGAATTTTGGTGTAGCAGAATTAGATTTCGAAGGATACATCACCCGTGTAGTAGAGAAGCCCGCCATTCCAAAAAGTAACATGGCACTTGTGGGGGTTTATAAAATAAAAGAAACGGAACTGCTGTTCCAGTGCCTGGAAACCATCAACCAGCTGAAATCCGGTATAAATGATTCTTTCAGCCTGACAGATGCGTTGCAATGTATGATTACCAAAGGCGCTAAATTCCGGGCTTTTAAAGTGAGCAACTGGTTTGATTGCGGACGTAAAGAATCACTGTTGGAGAGCAATGCCATCCTGCTGAAAAAATTTGGCGGAAATGTTCCTCAGCCGCACCAGTTTCAGAATACGATAATTATCCCCCCGGTGAGTATTGGTGACGGTTGTATCATTCATAATTCTGTCATCGGCCCCAACGTGGCAGTGGGCGAACACTCCACCATACGTCACTCACTGGTAAGCAACTCTATCATAGGTGCTTATTCTCACCTGAATGAAATTGTTCTGAACAATTCCCTCATTGGCAGCGATGCTGAAGTAAGGGGCGTAAGCCGCAACCTTAATATTGGGGATAATACCGCCATAGACCTGAGTGGTGTTGGCCAGCAGGCTTATTGATGTGGAAATGTGTATAATTGCACCTTGCCTTCGCTTTAAAAATTTTTAATTTTCCATTTACTTACTATGCCATTATTACATCAACGGGTTACATCGTTGCTACAGATTGATATTCCCATCATACAGGCAGGAATGATTTGGGCCAGTGGCTGGCGTTTAGCCAGTGCAGTAAGTAATGCCGGCGGGCTGGGGGTTTTGGGAAGTGGAAGTATGTATACAGAAGTATTAGAGCATCACATTTGCTCCTGCAAAGCTGCCACCACCAAGCCTTTTGGCGTAAATGTTCCTTTAATATATCCTAATATAGCAGAACACCTGGAAGTCATCATCCGGGAGAAAGTACCCGTAGTATTTACGAGCGCCGGAAACCCCGCTCTGCATACCCAGCGATTAAAAGATGCGGGCATTACTGTCATACATATTGTGAGCAGCAGCCGTTTTGCTGCCAAAGCTCAACAAGCGGGTTGCAATGCTGTAGTAGCGGAAGGTTTTGAAGCCGGGGGGCACAATGGTAGGGAAGAAACGACAACTTTCGTTTTGATACCTGCTGTCGCAAAAGCTGTAGATATACCAGTAATTGCTGCGGGGGGTATTGCAACAGGGCGCCAAATGGCTGCTGCCATGATCCTGGGTGCAGAAGGCGTACAGGTAGGAAGCCGGTTTGTAGCATCTGCAGAAGCTTCCAGCCATGCGGCATTTAAAGAAGCCATAATAGCTGCCAAAGAAGGAGATACACAATTGGCACTCAAAAAGTTAACTCCTGTACGGTTATTAAAGAATGAATTTTATAACCTTGTAAATATTGCTGAAGGTAACGGTGCCGGTAAGGAGATTTTGGAGGAATTACTCGGCAGGGGAAGGGCAAAGAAAGGCATGTTTGAAGGGGATATGAGTGAGGGAGAATTGGAAATAGGGCAGGTGTCTGCATTAATTGATAGCGTGTTACCAGCTGCAGATATTGTAGCTGAAATGTGGCAGGACTATAACAATATCATAAGTACTTTGGTAAAATAAAATATTATATTTGCAAAATTCAAATCATTGTAAATCAATCTATCCGCAGATGCTTGATGAAATCCGTAAATCCTATATGAGATATTTATTTCTTATTATAATTTCATTCTTTAGTTTATCTTCATATTCCCAGCCCCCTATAGAAATTCCTTCGGAATTAAATCCCTCCCAGATAGACCCCCGTACACTTACCCAGCCGCAGTTGCGTTCGCTTTTATCTGATAAAAATCAGAATGCAGGCAAAGACGTTAATGCAAAGCTGGAAAATAATAATAAAGTTATAAAAGACAGTTCTACAAGAGATAATATCCGTCATCGCATTTATAGCCCCCAGGATACATACGGCAGCAATGTGTTTTCCGGTTCTTCTGTCACAGATTTATCCGAGTTATCTACGCCTCCTTTAGATTATCCCATTGGTGTAGGGGATCACATCATTGTTTCTTTGTGGGGTGGTGCAGAATTCCAGGAAAATTATGTCGTCGCCAGGGATGGTGCCATTTTCCCGCAGGGGTTAGGAAAAATAAATGTACAGGGCCTTACATTTGATAATGCCCGCTCAGTAATATATTCCCGTTTTCGCAGCGTGGTACCGGGTGGTACTAACATTTCTATTAGCCTTGGGCAACCACGAACAATTAATGTAAATATAGTTGGCGAGGTGAATGATCCGGGCCCGGTCACTGTTTCTGCATTTTCAAATGCTTTCAATGTGGTTGGGAAAGCTGGCGGCATTACCGAATTTGGTAACCTGCGTAATATCCTGATTAAAAGAAATGGTGTCGTTATAGATGCAATAGATGTTTACAAATATTTAAATAGCGGGGATTTTGGTAAACATATTTACCTGCAAAATAATGATTTTGTTATTGTAGGAACCATGGAGAAAAAAATTCTGGCAACAGGCCAGTTTAAAAGGCCCATGTATTACCAATTAAGGAAAGATGAAGGGGTTAAAGCCTTATTACAATACACCGGCGGTCTTACGTCTGAAGCCCTGGGAAGTGGAATGAAAGTTATACGTACAGATGATGAGAAGCAGGTTATAAGAGATGTGAATGCCAATGCTATTATTGAAATTCCCACGGAAGATTATTTACTGCGGGATGGGGATATTGTAAAAGTGGATCTTATACGCCCCGGTATCCGGAATAAAGTAGAAATAATCGGGGAGATAGCGTATCCCGATATTTATGAAATCAGGAAAGGGGACAGGCTTTTTGATGTCATTAACCGCGCCGGTGGCGTAACTAATAATACGTATTTACCCCGGGCTTATATATTCAGAGGTGCCGGCGACAGTACAAAATTAAGAAGCGATAAACTGGAAGTAGATTTATCAGATGTGAACAATAGTAATATAAGTAGCGCCAGCAATGTTTTGCTGGAACCCAATGATGTTATTCAGTTATTTTCCAATAGTGAATTTGGGGAACAACAGTTTGTTGAAATTTTCGGTGAAATAAGGAAACCGAGTAAAGTAAAAAAATATGGCGGAATGACCCTTCAGGATCTTCTTTACCTCTCTGGTGGTATGAAGCAATCTGCAGAATTTGGCCGCCTGGAAATTTCCAGTATTGTTGATGTAGATTCAGCTCAAAAAGGATTAAAGCCTACACGTACGGTGGTTAAATCCTATTCTATATCTCCAAACCTGCAATTAGATTCTGCAGCTTCTCAAGTTATTTTAAAGCCTTATGACCAGGT
>JBDSWG010000168.1:0-3197 GCA_039926825.1 Ferruginibacter sp. | reverse complement strand
CTAAAGAAATTCCCGGGTTATTGGCGGCATACTCCAGGGCCCAATGCACACCGGCTCCATAAGTTATAACAGAAACATCTTCCCCGGCCTGAACGTGGCGGGCTTTGCCAATCGGTATTTCATACATCTCTGCCGGCACGGCATCACTGATGCTGCGGTAAAGGGCTTTGTGCTCAAAAAACATCACCGGGTTAGGATCATTTATGGCGGCGATCATCAGCCCCTTGGCATCGCGGGCGGTGGAAGGATATACCACTTTTAAACCAGGCGTGTGCATAAACCAGGCTTCATTGCTCTGGCTATGAAAAGGCCCGGCACCCACACCGCCACCTGTGGGCATACGAATGACCACGTCTGCGTTTTGCCCCCAACGGTAGTATATCTTCGCCAGGTTGTTTATAATCTGGTTGAAGCCCACGGTAACAAAATCTGCAAACTGCATTTCCATCACGGATTTATAACCTTCAAGTGAAAGACCAAGCGCAGCACCTACGATCGCACTTTCGCAGAGCGGTGTATTTCGTATTCTTTCTTTGCCATATTTTTCTAAAAATCCTTCGGTTACTTTAAAAGCGCCGCCATATTCTGCAATATCCTGCCCCATGATTACAAGATTAGGATGCGCTGCCAGGCATTGATCCAGCCCCTGGGAAATGGCCTGTATAAATTTCAGCGCTTTCGTTTCGCCAGGAGCCCCGGCTGCTGAAACAACAAAATCTTTATCACCGACAGGCGCATACACATCTTTTATTTCTTCTTTAGTGGATGGTATTATAGGCTTCGCCTGGTAAGCAGCAGCCAGCTCTTCTTCAATGTAAGTTTTAGTTCCGGCTCTTAAGCCAGCGATTTCATCCGCAGAAAATATTCCTTCAGCCAATAACCAGGCTTCGTAATTATCCAGCGGATCTTTTTCTTTCCATTGTACAAATAACTCCGGCGGTACATATTTTACGCCACTGGCTTCTTCGTGACCCCGCATACGAAACGTCTTACATTCTATGAGGTAAGGCTTTTGATGCTCAATGCAATATTTGCGTACACCCCTTACCGTATCATAGACTTCCAATATATTGTTTCCATCTATGCACACGCCTTCCATACCATAACCCGCGGCTTTATCTACCAGGCTGCTGCAGCGAAACTGTTCGCTGGATGGCGTACTGAGCCCATACCCATTGTTTTCTATAATAAATATGACGGGTAAATCCCAGACAGCTGCCGTATTGAGAGCCTCATGAAAATCACCTTCACTCGTACCGCCTTCACCGGTAAAAGCCACAGAAACTTTTTCTTCTTTTTTTAATTTATACGCCAGCGCTACACCATCAGCAATGGCCAGTTGCGGGCCGAGGTGAGAAATCATACCGCAGATAAAATGTTCCCGGCTGCCAAAATGAAAACTTCTTTCCCGGCCTTTACTGTAACCCTCTTCATTGCCCTGCCATTGCATGAATAATTTTCGTAGCGGCATATCCCTGCCGGTAAAAACTGCCAGGTTGCGGTGCAAAGGCATTATCCATTCATCGGGCTGCAGGGCGGCCGTAACGCCAACAGAAATGGCTTCCTGACCGATGCCGCTGAACCATTTTGAAATTTTGCCCTGCCGCAGCAGAACGAGCATTTTTTCTTCTATCATTCGCGGCAGCAACAGCCGCTTATAGAGGTCCTGTAATAATGCGGGTTCGTATTGTTGTTGGGAAAAATTCATGGTGCAGAGAAAATATAAAGGCAGGCTATTTTTTTTCTACCAATGAGTTTACCAGCGCTGTTACAACGGATAAGATTAAACTGAAAATAAGGGCCCAGAAAAACCCATCTACTTTAATACCGTCTATGAACCTATCGGCCAGCATGATGATGAGGGCATTAATAATAAAAAGGAATATGCCCAGCGTAACAACCGTGATGGGCAGGGTGAGTAAAACCAAAATGGGCTTTACAATAAAATTGAGAAGAGCCAGCACAATAGCAAAAATGATGGCGGTTTTAAAATCTGCAATGTGCACACCGGAGAGCAGCATGGATAAACCGTATGCTACGGCGGCAGTGACTAAAAGGCGGATAATGAAATTCATTTTTATCAGTTTAATTATTAAAAATAAACATACCGGTAACTAATATACGCAACCTTAGTAAACGATAAGGTCATAAAATTTTTCCGGCTGTAAATATTTTACTGCCAGGGCCTGTAACTCTTCCGCAGTGATTTCTTTTATAGCCCGTATGGAGTCGTAAAAATATGCTTCATCCAGGTTATTGAGAATGATGTTTTTCCATTTTGCCATAATGTGAAACGGCCCGTCCAGGTCGCCGAGAATAATACCTATCATATAATTCTGCACGAGTTGCAATTCGTCTGCCGGAACGGGTTCCTCCCGTAGGCGTTGCATTTCTTTCCACACTTCAGCTACCGTGGCTTCACTCACATCTTTACCGGCTTCCGTACTTACCACCCAGGCAGACTCCTGCATGTGGTTCTCTATATAGCTGAAAATGCCGTAGGTATATCCTTTATCTTCTCTTATGTTACCCATGAGGCGGGAGCCAAAAAAGCCCCCAAATATAATATTGAGCACGAGCACTTTTTTAAAATCCGGGTGATGCCGATTTGGGAAAGGGCTGGCGAGGCGAATGGCACCTTGCATCCCCTTTTCATCATTTATTACCCGGTGTTTTTTTTCTAAAACCGGGGAAGTTTTATGATCGGCCACGACAAGGGTTAGCCGCGATAAAGAAAGCCCGCCAAAATTATTATTCAGCAGTGCTCCCCAGTTCTCTGGCAACTTTCCGGAAATAAAAATAGCACACTGCCCGTTCAGGTAATATTGCCGGTAATAGTTTACAAGGTCCTCTCTTTCCAGCGCATCTATGTCTTCAGCATTGGTCACTTTGCCATAGGGATGGTTTTCACCGTACACATAACTGTCTATCAGCCTGGCCGCAACAAATTCCGCTTTTTGCAGGCTAACCAATAATTTCTGCCGGCTGTTCTGTTTAAAAATGTCCAGTTCTTCCTGCGGGAATATGGCATCTGTAAGCATATCTTTTATAACCGGGAGCAAGAGATCCGTATATCGGCTGAGGCAATGCAGGTTTACAACGGCCAGTTCATTCTGGCTGCCGCGGTTGCACCAGGCACCATGGTAATCAAAAGCTTCGTTTATCTCCAGGGCATTGCGTTTGCTGGTACCATTGCG
>JBDSWG010000167.1:0-3148 GCA_039926825.1 Ferruginibacter sp. | reverse complement strand
TCGCTCTCACAACCTTACTGGCTGGCAGCGCCCATGGAAAAAGGGAGTTTTGTTGTGACGAATCCAATCCTCATTGGAAATGCAGAAAATGAATTGCCGATGGCTGTTTTTAATGTAAATATTAACGGGCAGGATGTGGCATTTGAAAAACCTGTTTTATATAAATTTACGGATCCAGTTGCAGGTGAAGTTTACCGACCCTATACAGTTGTGCCGCCACTTAGTATGCGGTTGTCCCCCACGGTTCGGGTAGATTTTAATGGTAAGCCGGCGCCGGCGCAGGTCCAGTATCGTTTATTTGCACCCGGAAATAAGCTACCCGCTACCACACCAGATTATGCGGTTTTATCGGGATTACCGGCCGAAGGAAAATACAATGGCGTGCTGATGGCTTCCCAGGCAATGATAGATGCCAACGGGCAAATAACCATGAATGATGCTACCAAACAACCTTATTATAATTTTCATGAAATCAATTATGACCATATTCCTGTGGTGAGATATTTCAGCCCGGCCAGTCAAAGACATGTGCAGGCTTCTCTTAAAATTGCGGGTATGCGTATCGGTTATATTGCCGGTGCAGGAGATAAAGTTGCACAGGCATTGATGCAAATGGGTTACGAAGTTACCATGCTTTCTGAAGCAGATATTACTTCTGTAAGTTTGAAAAAGTATGATGCCCTGGTTACCGGCGTGCGTGCCTATAATACCCTATCATGGCTTCCTAATGTCTACAGCACTTTAATGACTTATGTGCAAGATGGCGGCGTTATGCTGGTGCAGTATAATACAAATAGTAACCTGGGCCCTATGAAGAATATGATTGGCCCTTATGCATTTACGATAAGCCGGAACCGTGTAACAGACGAAACGGCTAAAGTAGATTTTATTCAACCTGCAAACCCCCTGCTCAACTATCCCAATAAAATTACGTCAGCAGATTTTGAGGGCTGGATACAGGAGCGCTCCATTTATAATGCAACTGAAATTGACAATCATTACAACCGAATTTTAAGCATGGCAGATCCTAAAGAAACTGCCCAGGACGGCAGCCTCATCGCGGCAGATTATGGCAAAGGAAGATTTATTTATACCGGCCTTGTATTTTTTCGTGAACTACCCGCTGGCGTTCCCGGTGCTTATAGATTGTTTGCCAATTTACTAGCGCGGCCAAAATTAAATGCAACAAAATAGTTTGTATTAAAAACTGATATGCATTACATCGACTGGATTATACTGGTAACAGTGCTCGGAGCGATTATTTGCTATGGTATTTATAAAAGCCGCACTACCCGAAACCTGGAAGGATATTTCCTGAGTAACCGGAGCATGCCCTGGTACCTCGTATTACTCAGCATTATGGGTACGCAGGCGAGTGCCATCACCTACCTGACGGGGCCCGGCCAGGCCTATACTGACGGGATGCGTTTCGTGCAATATTATTTTGGCCTGCCCCTGGCCATGATCGTTATCAGCATTTTTTTTGTGCCCGTTTATAACCGCTTAAAAGTTATAACTGCATATGAATTTCTTGAATACCGGTTCGATGTAAAAACCCGAACACTCACGTCTTTTCTTTTTCTTATTTCCCGGGGATTGAGTACCGGCGTCAGCATCTATGCACCATCACTCATACTCAGTTCTATCATGGGCTGGAATATTTATTATACAAACGTTGTTATGGGTGGCCTGCTCATTATCTATACCATAAGTGGTGGTGCCAGGGCAGTTGCGCATACACAAATGCTGCAAATGATAATTGTCTTTTCATCTTTGTTTTTAATCGGTTATATCGCAGTTGGCATGCTGCCGCCCGGCCTGGGTTTCCAGGGTGCTATAGCAGAAGCTGCAGAAATGGGAAAGATGAATGTTATTACAACGGGCTTTGAAAATGGAAAATTTAACTGGCAGGATAAATACAATATCTGGAGTGGCGTCATTGGTGGTTTCTTCCTGGCCCTGAGTTATTTTGGTACTGATCATAGCCAGGTCGGGCGTTACCTCACAGCAAAATCTGTACGGGAAAGCCGCAAAGGTCTTTTGGTAAACGGCCTCGTGAAGGTGCCTATGCAATTTGGCATCCTGCTCATTGGCGTGCTGATTTTTACTTTTTACCTCTACCACAAGGCGCCAGTTTACTTTGATGAAGTAAAAGTGTCTGCTGCTGCGCAAACGTCTATGGGTGATAGCCTCAACCGCACAGCCACACTTTACCAGGAAGCATTCAACGCCGGAGATAGAACTACGGCTAATGGTTACCGTGATACATACAAGAGGCAGCTTGCTGTTGCCCTGCCGGGGCAGGATACCAATGATACTAATTTTATTTTCCTGCGTTTTGTAAAAGACAATTTACCCATAGGTCTTATCGGGTTGTTGTTTGCTGTAATATTTCTTTCTGCCTGGGGCAGTATAGCGGCGGCTCTCAATGCCCTGGCAGCCTGCACCATGGTGGATTTTCATAAAAAATTTATTGCACCAAATCAATCAGAAGAAAAAGATTATGTCACATCCCGCTGGTATAGTTTTGCCTGGGGAGTGTTTTGCATTTTCATTGCCATGTTTGCGCACAACATTGGCAACAGCCTTATCGAAGCTGTAAACATTCTTGGCTCCCTGTTTTACGGTGTTATCCTGGGAATTTTTTGTGTGGCTTTCTGGATAAAATTTATAAAAGGCAATGCTATTTTCCTGGCCGCACTTATATCAGAAATTGCCATAATAATTATTTACCGGATGAATGTAATTTCATTTTTATGGCTGAATGTAATTGGTGCTTTGCTGGTGCTGTTTACCGCTTTCTTTTTCGAATTTATATTCCGAAGTATTAGGAGTGTCAAAGGTCAGTAGGTCATCCCGATAGCTATCGGGAGTCATTAAGTCATTAGGTCAATAAGTCAATAGATAATTAAGCCATATCACTTAACACTCAACACTCAAAATAACTCCAACCTTCTTTTTGATTAAAATAAAAAAAACTGCCACCTTCCGGCAGCAGTTTCTTTTATAAAATTTATTCACTACATTTTCTTTTGCAGCTCCATATTCATTTTAATGTAATCGTCATTCTTAGCATCACGTGCTAGCTCCAGCGAACGGGCAGAACTGGCCATGGCAGCAGTTTTATCTCCCATATCTTTTTCTATAC
>JBDSWG010000166.1:0-28385 GCA_039926825.1 Ferruginibacter sp. | reverse complement strand
TCACGATCACAGTCAATGCCTACTTTATCTACCGGCTGGCCCGTATGAAAAGCGATTATTTCATAGAGTTCACGTTTCACTTTCTTTATTTCATTCACGGTTATTTCTATATCCGTAGCCTGGCCACCGGCACCCGCACTAGGCTGGTGCATCATAATGCGGCTATGCTTCAGCGCTGTTCTTTTTCCATTGGCCCCGGCACACATTAATACGGCACCCATACTGGCCGCCATACCCGTGCAGATAGTGGCAATATCCGGGGTAATAAACTGCATGGTATCATACATGCCCAACCCTGCATATACACTGCCCCCGGGGCTATTAATGTACATCTGTATATCCCGCGTGCGATCTGTACTTTCCAGGAAGAGTAACTGGGCAGTCACAATGTTAGCCACTTCATCATTAATGGGGTAACCGAGAAAAATAATCCTGTCCATCATAAGCCGGCTATACACATCCATAACGGCCACATTCATTGGGCGTTCTTCAATAATGTTTGGCGTAAGGTTCGTCACATTATGATTTACGTATGCGTGAAGGGTATTACTGCTAATGCCTTTATGCTTTACTGCATATTTATAAAATTCTTTTCCTGTATCCATAATTACTTATTGTGTGTGGCAAATATAATTGAAGTGCCTTGTTTAAAATTAATTGGTGTTTTCTCAGTCGCGTGAACGCCCCTGGTAGATTAAGATATACTGCACCAACATGGCTATAGATGCCAAGGCTGCTACAACGTATGTAAGTGCGGCCCATTTTAAAGCTTCTTTGGCTTGTTGTTTTTCTGTGGGCGTGGCAATATTAGATGTAGAAAGCCAGGCCAGGGCCCGGGATGAAGCATCAAATTCTACAGGTAGCGTAATCACAGAAAAAATAGTGCTGAGGGCAAATAATCCGATGCCGATTAATAAAATAGTTGGATTGCCATTTCCAAAGCCCAGGAAGCCTAATCCTGCTATGATTATCCATTGAGATAAAGTACTGGAAATCTGAACGGCTGGCACCAGCTTACTGCGGAGTGCCAGCATACTATAAGCGGTGGCATGCTGAACGGCATGGCCGCACTCATGCGCTGCTACTGCTGCGGCTGATATGCTCCTTCCATCATATACATCCTGGCTCAGGTTCACTGTTTTATTGAGCGGGTTATAATGGTCTGTAAGGCTCCCCTTAACAGCCGTAACTTTCACATCATAAATGCCATTGTCCTGCAACATTTTTTCAGCAATTTCCCGGCCGCTCAGGTGGCTTATTGTTGTCACCTTGCTGTACTTACTAAAGACTGATTTGAGGCGCCACTGCACAACCATACCAATAACCATAAAAAGCACGGATATCACAATTATACTAATAGGCATGTTTTAAATTTGGAATAGAATTTACAAATATTATTCCTTTTGCAAAACATGACAAAATAGCAAAAAAAGAAAAAGCTGCCCTAAATAAAAAGGCAGCTTTTTCAGAAGAAATTCCGGATTATTTTTTAAGCATCATTTGTTTATAAAATTGTTTCCCGTCTTTAAAAAATTCTATCATATAAGTACCTGAAGCCAATACCTGTAAACCATCTACAAGTAAAGTATTGTCACCTTGTTTAACCGTTATAACAGCGGTCTTCATTTTGCGGCCGGCAATATCTGTTATGGTTACCAGGAGCGTTCCTGCCTGGCGGTTGTAACAATTTATCGTGATACTTTTATCAAAAGGGTTTGGCGTTATCTGGCTGATGGCAATGCCAGAAGATTTTTTTATGATTACTACTTTGCTGTAAGTATATCCGGTTGTAGAATTATCATTTACTTTTAGTCGGTAATAGGCTACATCTGCATCATTGGTTATATCATCAAAATTATATTGCTGTCCGCCATAATAAATTCCCGAAGCATTTACAAACCCTATTGGCTGAAAACTCCTGCCATCACGGCTTCTTTCAATTTCGAAATTTCTTACTCCGGTTTCTGCTGATGTAATCCAGGTAAGGCGGGTGTCATTATTTATTAAACGCCCGCTGAAACTGATGATATTTAAAGGTAATACGCCCGTTACAGTTACTGTACCGGATGTTGAGGAGAAACAATTAGACCCGGATAGAGAAAGTCCCTTGATTTTAATGCTGTAAGTACCAGGAATATTAAATGGCAGGGTTGTCAATACCAGGCTGCTACCATTACCAAACCTGGCATTTCCAAGGTTGCTATTATCGGAAGCATCCTGCATCGTATAAAGAATTCCAATTTTTGAAGCAGTAATTGTGTACGTCACTGCCTGCCCCGCAGTAATAGAGATCGTTACAGGAGAAATAACCGGCACTGCTGGCGGGCTGCAAAATACTTCTTTGCCTGGGATACAAAACGTTTCCAGTTTACCTGGTTCTTTAATTCCTATCTGTAAAATGGCATCTGCATAAATCTTATTAGAATCATTTGTATTTACTGGTATACTCCACGTAGAACCAGAAGAAACTGTTTTTTTACCTGCAACCAAGCCATCCACATAAAGGGTAATAACAGTGTTAGCTGCTGTTCCTGCTATTGTACCACTTATGATGACATCGGCCTCAAAAACCGGATCATTTATACTACCGCACCGGGCTGCTGAAGTAGATGTGATAGTTTTAGCGATCCTGGAAGGCAGGCTGTTACCACAGGCATGGCCGGTAACGCTGGCGAAATAATTTGTGCCAGCCACTGATAAAGGTGAACTCAGCACCCAGGTACCGGAAGCAGATACTGTTGCAGTCCCTATAGCAGCTGAAGTGGCTGCATTATATATAGTGATTGTAGAGCCTGCTACTACACCACTGCTGCCCGATATGGATATACCAGCAGCTATTTCAGAGGAGTCGTTTACATTTATAACAGGTGGTGCTATATAACAGCTAACCGTTCCCGTTACTGATGCGCTGGCGCAACTTCCGGTGGTAACTGAATTGACGGAAACCTGGTCATTTTGAGCTAACTTACTTGTAAGTGTAAAGGCGAATACACCACTGGCGTTCGCTGTTACAGACTGACTGAAATAGCCATTCAACCATAAATTGACACCTGAACTTGCAGTAGCTGTTCCTTTGATTGTAGAGGAGCCAATTACAAGCGCAGAAGTTATGGAAGGAGAAAGTGGCGCAGCAGTTCCGGAAATACAAAGATTGAGCGGATTAGAAACACATCCGCTTGGGGCTTGCGCCGTTATTACATAGGCGCCGGCAGGAACATCAGAAGGCCCACCCGTACAGGCAGATCCAGATTGGGTATTTACATCATCATATCGCCATGTTGTAGAAGATGGGTAAGTAACCCTGTATGTTGTAGTGGCATCATCGCCATATAACTGTAATCCTGTACTTAATAATTTATATAGTTTAACTGATGCGCCTGCATCCATAGTGCCTTCCAGCCCACGGATAGAAGAACAGGTTACAACAGGCTGGTTAGAATGCGTGCCGCTATTACAACTATTTACGATTACCGGATTACTGGTCATGCACATAGACTCGCCTATGGCCTGAGCGGTGGCCGTAATCGTTTGGCCATTCACCAATCCGCTCACAGTAATGTTCCAGTTATTTCCGGAATTAATCACAACACTGTCTTTGATAACGCCATTAATGAACACTCTAATTTTAGCTGTTGTGATAATTGAATACAATGATTTCGTCCATGTTCCACTTATGCTTGTACTGGAGGGAACAATGCCTGCATTCAACAACGGAGCTTTGGTACAAAGTGGACCCACACCGGTACCTGCAGGCGTTAATGAACCTGGCGTAAAGGGAGGCTGGTTTTCTATAATTTCTGTCCAGTCATTCATGTAATCGTTTCCACTCAAACCGTATATATCAGACTTAGGCCCCCCAATGGCCGGGCCGGGAGACATTACAGTTGTGGCCACAACACGGATAGGCGTAGACGACGTTAATCCCATAGCACCAAACGGTACTAAATAATCATAAAAATAATCGGGGTTACCGCCATCGGTCGTGGCGGCCATACTTACCTGGGAATTAGAATTTATGGGATAAGATGCCACCAGTAAAGGCGTACTCGTACCATCCACATTATAAATGGCTACCCGGAAATTTGTTTCCAGTACAACTTCAAATTCAAAACCCGGGTTGCCGTTATTCCCATTAGTGGCTGCCAGGAAGTTGGGATCAGCCGAGGGCCCCGATGGCCCAAATTTTTGATCCGTATCTATCAAAACACTATAGCCTTTCGAACCACTCACGATACTGCCTATACGCAGCCTGCAATACAGGTTGCTATTATCTGCGAAGAGATAAAATCCACTTCCATCAAATGTTTTGACAATATCGCTGAAAGCACTGGCTGGCCCTCGTAATAAATCACCGGAGGGTTCAGCTATTAAAGGAGCAATGATTTTATACGGAATTTCACTATTGGCTATATCATTGGAACCAAATCCTGTTAAATTAACCGAAGTATAACCATCAGCGTTAGGATCTAATAAGGCAGGGCCTGCACTTCCCCCGGGCCTCACAATGATTCCCGTAGTTTGGGCCGTACCTGTAATTTGCTGTAAACATAAAATTGTTACCAGCAAGAGTAATCGAAATTTCATAAGCTTGGAGTTTAGGATCCCTATAACGAAAAGTAAACATCTGTAGTATTTATACGATGATAAAAAACATTTGTTTAACCAAACTCCCTTGTAAAAACACAAAAAAAGAGCGGGGAAACCGCTCTTTAATATGTTTAATTTAAAAATGTTTATTTATATTGACTAGCAATACCCTGGGCCAACTCGGTCATTTTCTTCAATCCTTCTTCCGGAAGGTTACCTTTCTTAAAATCTGCCAGTAGTTCCGGCATTTTATTTTCCATTTCAATCAGGAATTGTTCTTCGAAGGCCTTAACCTTAGATACTGCTACATTGCGCAAAAGACCTTGCGTACCCAAGTATATAATTGCAACTTGTTTTTCTACAGAAAACGGAGAATATTGTGGCTGTTTAAGTATTTCCACGTTACGGGCACCTTTGTCAATTACATTTTTGGTAGCCGCATCTAGATCTCCCCCAAACTTTGAGAAAGCTTCAAGTTCACGATAAAGTGCCTGATCCAGTTTTAGCGTACCGGCCACTTTTTTCATAGATTTAATCTAAACATTACCACCTACCCTGCTTACTGAAATTCCCACGTTAATGGCAGGACGTATACCGGCATTGAATAAATTATTTTCAAGAAATATCTGCCCGTCCGTAATCGAAATCACGTTAGTAGGAATATATGCCGAAACGTCACCTGCCTGCGTTTCAATGATAGGCAGAGCCGTTAAAGAACCACCACCTTTTACAAGGTGCTTAATAGACTCCGGCAAATCATTCATCTGGCGGGCAATCTCATCTTTAGAAACAACTTTGGCTGCACGCTCCAGCAAACGGCTATGCAGGTAAAATACATCTCCAGGGTAAGCTTCGCGGCCTGGTGGGCGCCTCAATAACAGTGACACTTCGCGGTAAGCAACTGCCTGCTTGGATAAATCATCATAAATAATTAATGCCGGGCGGCCGGTATCACGGAAAAATTCCCCGATGGCGGCACCGGCAAATGGCGCATAGAACTGTAAAGGTGCCGGCTCAGAAGCAGAAGCGGCCACAATAGTGGTGTATTCCATAGCACCATGCTCTTCAAGCGTCTTCATTATGCCTGCAATGGTAGAAGCTTTCTGGCCAATTGCAACATATATACAATACACCGGTTTACCGGCGGCATAAAATTCTTTTTGATTAATTATGGTATCCACAGCAATAGCCGTTTTACCAGTTTGCCTGTCACCAATAATCAGTTCCCGCTGGCCACGGCCAATAGGAATCATAGCATCAATGGCTTTGATACCAGTTTGCAGGGGTTCTTTTACCGGCTCACGAAAAATTACACCCGGTGCTTTTCTTTCCAAGGGCATTTCATATAACTCTCCTTTTAAAGGTCCTTTTCCATCTATTGGCTGGCCCAACGTATTGATAACCCGGCCACACATACCTTCACCTACTTTTATAGAAGCAATCTGGCGGGTACGTTTTACTTTATCGCCCTCCTTTATTTCGCTGCTATCTCCCATCAACACCACACCCACATTATCTTCTTCCAGGTTCAGGGCAATGGCTTTTACGCCATTATCAAATTCCACAAGCTCACCCGAACTCACATTATTTAGACCATAAACACGGGCTATTCCATCACCTACCTGCAATACAGTACCTACTTCCTCAAGGTCTGCAGAAGCATTAAAATTGCTTAATTGCTGGCGGAGGATCGCCGAAATCTCATCTGGTTTTATTTCTACCATAGCTAAACGATTATTAATTTTTTGAAAATGACCCTATAATATTAATTTTTACACCAGTGTTCCGTTAGGTTAAGAAAAATAACTGGCCCAAAGACTGTCCCTTATTTTTTCGGCTGCAAAGGTAAGATTTGACAGTGGCACTACAAAAAAAGTCAGAAAGAATTTGCCATTCTGTTTTATTTAAAAAGGAAATTTACAAAGGCATGCTTTTATTTTCAGATATTGTTTAAAAAATGGTTGAAACAAATTAATTTTAGCCTCAATTTTCAACTGATTTTTTTCTAAAACTAACATTACTCAATTATGAGAAAAATTTTTACCCTGGCTATGCTGTGCTTTTTTACAGTTCAATGGTTGGGTGCACAGACTGTAACCAGTTCTACCATCAATTTTTTAGAACTCGCCGCTTATGAAGCCCGGCATCCGGAACTTTCTCATTTATGCAAAACCTGTCCTAAAGAAATTGAAAACGACAATTTCGAAGACCTGGTTAATCCTAACATGCCTTTCCCGGTGAACGCAAAAATTAAATTGCAAGTAAGCCCAAATACAGGTGGGAGCCCAACACCTATGTTAGTTTCCCGCTCACCGCTACAGAATTTTCTTGGGCATATTGATCCGGGAGGTGGAATTCCCCCGGATACACATGGTGCTGTAGGCATCAACCATGTAGTTACTGCTACAAACAATTATATACGCATTCATAATAAAGTTGGCGGAGCGCAGGTAAGCCAGGTTACTATCTCAACATTTACCGGGGTAGGAAGTACCTGTGATCCCTATTTAAAATTTGATCCCATGGCACAGCGATGGGTATTCTCTGCTATAGAATGTACTGCCAATGGTAACAGGGTTATATTAATGACCTCAAACACATCTGACCCCACTGGTACATGGTATAAAATAACCTGGGTACCAGCATCTACGAATGGTGCCTTATTACTGGACCACCCTTACCTGGGTTTTGATAACAATATGATTGTGGTATCCGGAAGAAAATTTCCGGCGGGATATACAGGGCCTATCTTATTCCTATTTAAAAAAGCTGACATGTATGCAAGCTTGCCCATCACTTTCGGAACAAATGCTCAAACTATTGAAAGAACACCTTCTGATGGTGATGCTCCTTTACCAGTTACAGTTTATGAACCACCATATTCTACAGTAGGAAACCCTAGCCCGGGTACTTTTTACATTTTACAATCCTGGAACGGAAGTTCTATACGTCTTACAACAGTTACAGGAACAATTCCTTCTGCTGTATGGAATACTACATCTCCTGTTTTCCCTTCCGGTGGAACACCTTGGAATGCAGGAGCAATGGGTAATGCCGCTGAGCAAATGGTAGAAACACGCAAACTTGCAGTAAATGATGCCCGTATTAGTTGTGGTATAATGATGAATGGAAGGATTTGGGCAGCTCATCACATTGGCTTCCCATCTTCTGGTGTGCCAGACAGGGTTGCGGTGCAGTGGTGGCAAATAGATGCTACTCCTGGTGCCGGATTTGGTGGCGTACTGCAACGCGGCCGCGTGGGTGGAACTGTGGCCGGGGAATATAAATATTTCCCCAGTATTGTAGTAAACAAGGATGAGGATGTACTTATTGGTTATACAGCTTCTACCCCTACTACCCGTGTAAGCAGTGCTTATGTTACACGCCAGATAATTACTCCGGCAAATACTACGGATGACGAATTAATTTATAAAACCGGCCTGAACCGTTACTGGAAAGATTTTGGCGGCGGCCGTGCCCGTTGGGGAGATTATAGCCATTCAGCTTTAGACCCAGTTGATAATTCTCTCTGGACGATACAGGAATATGCAGACCAGGGCAACGGTGCGATTCCCCCCGATAATAACAGTCGTTTTGGGGTTTGGTGGGCCCAGGTAGCAGCTTCCAACACACCGGCAACGCCTTTGATAGTAAGTACTACGTCTTCTCTTGTAACAGAAGGATGCAGCCCCGCAAACAATGCTATAGATCCGGGAGAGTCTGTAACGGTAAGTTTTTGCCTTAAAAATAGCGGTACTGGTGCCACTACAAACCTTGTAGCAACCTTATTACCTACTGGCGGTGTAACTTCCCCGGGTGCTCCTCAAAATTTTGGAGTTGTTCCGGTAGGAGGTGCTTCTACCTGTCGCAGTTTTACCTTTACAGCTGCAGGCACGTGCGGAGGTATAATTACAGCCAGCGTTCTATTGCAGGATGGTACAACCAACCTGGGTACCCTTACATATACTTTCACTTTAGGAACAACAACGGCCTATTTTACAGAAAATTTTGATGGCGTTACCGCTCCGGCACTTCCTGTGGGCTGGACGACTTCGCAGCCTATAAATGATGGAAGTGCATTACCCTGGCAGACATCTACTACTGTTGCAGTTTCTGCGCCTAATGCCATATTCAGCCCTGATTCAAATCTTCCTTTTGACAGCAGAATTGAATCCCCTAATATACTGGTGACGACAGCCGGCTCTACATTGTCATTCTCTAATAATTACGATACTGAAGATGGATGGGATGGAGGTGTATTGGAAATCAGCATTAATGGCAGCGCTTTCCAGGATATCATCACCGCCGGTGGAATATTTACAAGTGGCGCATATAGTGGTGCTTTTGGTACAGGAAATCCAATAGCCGGGCGTTCAGCTTGGACGGGTTCTTCCGGAGGATGGATAACGACCAGTATTTTGTTACCTGCTTCAACAGTTGGGCAAAATATTAAATTACGGTTCCGTTTTACAAGTGATGTAAACACTGGTGGAGTTGGCTGGAGAGTAGATAACCTGGCGCTTTCTGCACCTTCCTGCTGTGCCGGCTGCAATCCGGTTTCAATTACAGGTCAACCTGCGAATACTATAACATGTACTGGTGGAAATGCCAGCTTTACAGTAACAGCACTTGGCACTGCACCTACTTACCAATGGCAGTTGAGTACCACTGGTGTAACCGGTACTTATACTAACCTGTCAAATGGCGGTTTATATTCAAATGTAACTACAGCCACCTTAAATATTACGGGAGCATCGCTGGCTATGAGTGGTTATGCATATCGTGCTGTTGTTTCTAATAGTTGCCCATCTACAACAACTTCTAATGGTGCTTTATTAACGGTGAGCAATGCTGCTTCTATCACCAGCCAGCCTCGGGATACAACAGTTTGTGCTGGTACTAATGCTACTTTTAGCATAACAACAGCGGGATCTTCATTAACCTATCAATGGCAGGTAAGCACTACCGGTACAGGAGGCCCCTGGACCAGCCTGGCCAACACTGCACCTTACTCTGGTGTAACTACTCAAACACTTACCATTACAAACCCAACTGCTGCACTTAACGGGTATGCGTATAGGGTGGTAGCTACAAGTTGTTCCGGACCTATAAACTCAAATGCTGCAACGCTTACCGTAAACTCGGCGGTCGTGATTACAACACAACCGGTAAGCCAAACGGTTTGTACACCGGCTAATGTAACCTTCACTGGTGCAGCAACCGGTTCCGGTCTTACTTATCAATGGCAGGTAAGTACGAATAACGGTACAACCTGGACAAACATCGCAGGAGCTACTACGGCTTCTCTTACACTTACCGGCGTTACGGCAGCAATGTCTGGAAACCAATACAGGCTTGTTGTATTTGCAACTTGTAACCCTGCAGGAATTAATTCCAATGCAGCGGTATTAACTGTAAATACCCCTGTTACAATAACCAACCAACCACAAGGTACGGCCGTATGTGGCGGACAGAATGCAACATTTTCAGTAACAGCATCCGGCACCGGCTTAACCTACCAATGGCAGGTTAGTACAGATGCAGGTGCTACCTGGACAAATATAGCTGGCGCTACTTCAGCTACGCTAACATTAAATGCTGTAACGATTGGTATGAACGGTTATCAATATCGTGTAGTGTTGAATGGTGCATGTACTACAAACCTGAACAGTAGTGCCGCCACTTTAACGGTTAGCCTGCCAGTACAAATCACTTCCCAACCAACGAGTAAGAGTGTTTGTGAGACCAAATCTGTCAGTTTCACTGTGGTTACTCAATCTTTCCCTACCGGGTCACCTGTAACTTATCAGTGGCAGGAAAGCATGAATGGAGGAACGTTTACGAATGTTGCTAATGTGACACCTTACTCAGGTGCTACAACCTCTACACTTACAATCAACCCCGCCACCTTAAGCCTGGATGGAAGGAGATACCGGGTAGTAGCAACAGGTGCGGCCTGTGGTTCTACCACATCAAATAGTGTAACCCTTACCGTGAATCCTCTACCGGTTCCGGTGCTCACAGCAGCATCTTATTCCGGCATCACACCATACACCCGGTCTGGGCTTACCGTTACCGTTAGTCCTCCAGGGAATTACACGTATATGTGGTATAAGAACAATACACTTGATCCTACACGCATAGGTGCAGGTTTTGATGCAACCGTAGATGATTTCGGAAGTTATTATGTAATCGTAACCAATACAGCTACGGGTTGCAGCAACTCTACCAATACAGTTGTTTTACGTGATTCTGCTTCTAACCAGTTATTTATTTATCCCAGCCCTTCCACCGGTAAATTTGTTGTTCGTTATTACAGCAACATTTCCAGCATAGTGAGAATGGTAAATGTGTATGATGCCAAAGGTGCCAGGGTATATTCCAGTTCATACAAAATCAATAATCCCTACGAAAGAATGGATGTTGATTTATCAAATGTAGAAGCTGGCGTTTATCTTGTAGAATTAGTGAATGAAAAAGGAGATAAAATAAAAACAGGCAAAGTTGTTATAGCCAGGTAAATTTTCTTAAATAATTTATAAACCCGGTCAAAGTTTTGACCGGGTTTTTTATGTTTTAATTTTTAATAATATATATTATAACGCAATACAGGCAATAATTGTAAACGGTTTGTAAAAAACGAAATAAGATAGAGGCAGACCGCATTTTCCGGCTAAAAAGTGTTAATTTTCCTCGTCGTTTAAAAACTAATTGCTATTCTACTATTAATGACTTCTTGTAACTTTTTTATTTAATCATTCATTCAACAAAAACAATGAAGAAAATTGTACTTCTTTTCGTTGCTGCAATGTGTTCCCTTCTGTCCATGGCTCAGAATATTGAAGCCAGCCAGGCCAAAGCACTTGTTGCAAAAAACATCCTGGAAACCGGTATCAGTGAAGCAGCACTGGCTTCCATGACCGTAAGTGATGCCTACTACCTGGAAAGCAATCAAACTAAAATGGTTTACTTGCTGCAGACCTACAAAGGATTGCCAGTTCATAATCGTTTACTGGTGTTAGCTTTCAAAAATGACAAACTTGTATCTAAAGCAGGGGAACTCATTAGTAATATAGAGAGCCTTACCAATAATGCTTCTGCTAGGCCATCATTAAACGCTGCCACAGCTATTGACAGGGCTTTTGCTGATGTACATATAGTTTCTCCTTCAAAAACACCTGCATTAAGAATTACAGAAAATGGTCGTAAGCTTAACTTTGGAGTGTTGCGTGGTGTTTCAGAAAACGTGACTACAGAATTGGTATGGGCACCATCTGAAGATTATAAAACTGTGAAACTGGCCTGGCAGGTTCAGGTTGTTCCGGTAGGAAAATCAGATTGGTGGCTTATTCAGGTAGATGCCATAACGGGTAATATCCTGCATAAAATAAACCTGACAGTTTATGAAGGCCACAACCACCAAACTGAAAAGTTGGGCGCTCATTACCGCCAGGCAACTAAAAATTATTTTTTACAGACTCAACGGGGCCTCTCCTCTCCGCCTCCACCACCCACTGTTACAGCTGCAACTTACAGGGTAGTTCCTATGCCTGTTGAAAGCCCTAAACATGGCGCTATTGCTGTTGTGGCCCAACCCTGGCTGAATGCCGGCGCCGGTAACAATGCTGTAACTAATGGTTGGCATTTTGACGGTACAACTAATTATGATATTACCCGGGGAAACAATGTTTTTGCATACCTCGATGTAAATGCAGCCAATGCACCAAGTGCAGCCAGTAACTGGCCTGATACATCTACTACTGCAAATCCATCCTTGAGTTTCAATTTTGCCCCGGACGCAAATGCGCAGCCTGGCGTAACCATAAACAAGAAATTTGCTGTTGCGAATCTTTTCTATTGGAATAACCTGATTCATGATGTAACCTATCAATATGGATTTACAGAAGTGACCGGTAACTTCCAGACAGATAACCTGGGACGAGGTGGTAACGGTAATGACTATGTGCAGGCCGAAGCCCAGGACGGCGGCGGAACTAACAATGCTAATTTTTCTACGCCTGCAGATGGTGGCAGGCCAAGAATGCAGATGTATTTGTGGGATGCGGTTCCTACCTGCCATGTAAATACTCCTTTAGCTATATCTGGCGACTATAATGCTGTAGAAAGTTCATTCAGCCCCGCAAATAAGTTGGCTAATGTAGGCCCGGTAACGGGGCAGGTAGTATGGTATAATGATGACGCTACAGGAACTTTACATGAAGCTTGCGGAGCTGCACCGGTTAATTCTGTAACTGGTAAAATTGCCCTCATAGTTCGAGGCAATTGCAACTTTACAATTAAAGTTAAGAACGCCCAGTTAGCTGGAGCCATTGCAGCAATTGTGGTGAATAATGTTGCCGGAGATCCCATCACTATGGGTGGTGGCCCGGATGCTACTATTATCATTCCTGCAGTAATGATTTCGCAGGCTGATGGAGTTCTTTTTGCAAATAACATTACCAATAACCTGAACGTAACCCTTAGCGGGGGCGTAGGTTTAGATGGTGATGTTGATAATGGCATTGTCGTTCATGAATATGGACATGGTATTTCTAACCGACTTACAGGCGGTCCGTCTGCATCTGGATGCCTTGGTAATGCGGAGCAGGGTGGTGAAGGCTGGAGTGATTATTATGCCCTCATGATGACAACAAACTGGTCAACTGCCTTGGTAACTAATGGGCCATTAAAGCGTACTGTGGGTACATATGCAATTGGTCAATTCCCTACAGGTGCAGGTATCCGCATCTATCCATATTCGACAGATATAACTTTAAACCCACTTACTTATGCCAGCCTTGGGGTAGCACCTGTAGGCACAGAGGTACATAATGTTGGCGAAGTATGGTGTATGGCTTTATGGGAAATGACCTGGTCCATCATACAACAACAAAACAGTATAACCGCTAATTTATATGATGCCACAGGCACAGGTGGTAATGTTATTGCCATGCGCCTGGTTACAGAAGGTATGCGCCTTCAGCCCTGCAGCCCAGGCTTTATTGATGCCCGTAATGCAATACTTACTGCAGATATGAATCTTTATGGAGGTTCACACCAGTGCAGCATCTGGGCAGCTTTTGCTAAAAGAGGCATGGGTTTCAGTGCTTTGCAGGGAAGCGCCTTCAGTGCCACGGACCAGACCCCGGCTTCAGATTTACCCCCTGGACCAACCATTACAACCCAACCGGTTGCTTCCAGCGTGTGTACAGGTGCTACAGCAACCTTTACGACAACTGCTACAGGTAGTGGGCTCACTTACCAATGGCAGGTGAGCACTAATGGTGGTGTAACCTGGACGAATTTAAGTCCTGCAGTAACCACACCGACACTAACCATAACAAACGTAACGGCAGCTATGAACGGCTACCAGTACAGGGTGGTTATTAATGGTGGCTGCGTGGCACCTACTACTGTTACCAGTACTGCAGTGGCGCTTACGATTGCTTCATCTACCCCTACAATAACCTCTCAACCAGCCAATACTTCGGCTTGTACCGGGTCTAATGCAACCTTTAGCGTTGTAGCATCTGGTGTAGGGCTTACATATAGCTGGCAGGTGAGTACCGATGGTGGTTTAAACTGGGCAACCATTACACCTGCAGTTACTTCATCTACTTTAACCCTTACTGGTGTTACTGCAGCTATGAATAATTACCAGTATCGTGCTGTAGTAACCGGAAACTGTGGAAGCCCTGTTAGTGTTAACACTAACGGCGGTATCCTCACTGTTACTACTGGCGGTGTTACTATAAACACCCAACCCGCAAATAGTGCCAATTGTTCCGGAACAACAGCAACATTTAGTGTGAATGCCAGCGGAAGTAACCTCACTTATGTATGGCAGGTAAGCATAGATGGTGGCGTAACCTGGAATCCTGTGAGCCCGGCTGTAACTACAGCAACACTTACATTGACTAACGTTACATCGGCTATGAACAATAACCAGTACAGGGCAGTAATAAACAGCACCGGTACTTGTACGGGTACAGCAACATCAGCGGCAGCGACCCTTACTGTAAATACAGCCCCGGCTATAACAGCCCAGCCTGTTAATTCAGTTATATGTACCGGAGCCAATACCAGCTTTTGCGTAACTGCAACCGGTTCAAACCTTACCTACCAATGGCAGGTAAGTACAAGCGGATGTGCTGGTACATTTACTAACATCGTGGGAGCAACGGCTAATTGTTATAATGTTACTGGTGCTTTAGTAACCCAAAATGGCTATGGTTATCGTGTTGTAATAAATGGTACCTGTCCTTCTCAACTTACTTCAAATTGTGTAACGCTTAATGTAAATTCTGCTGCAGTTATCACCGGGCAACCAGCTAACAGCACAGTTTGCCCCGGTGCAAGCGCAACCTTTACTGTTGCAGCCAGTGGCACAGGTAATACTTACCAATGGCAGGTAAGCTCCAATGGAGGTACTTCTTATTCAAATATTACCGGAGCTACTTCGTCAACATATACCGTTACAGGCGTTTCAGCAGGTATGAATAACAACCTGTACCGTGCGGTAGTTTTCAGTTGCGGACCGGTAGGCGTAAACTCAAACCCGGCAACACTTACGGTGAGTACGCCCGGTATTATTACGACACAACCGGCAAACGTTGCGGTATGTGCTTCTGGTAATGCAACCTTCACCGTTTCGGGAACTGCACTTACAAGTTACCAATGGCAGGTGAGCACAAATGGTGGTTCTACCTGGACCAACATCACTGGTGCCACTGCTCCGTCTTACACCATAACGGGAGTAACTATCGCAATGAACGGTAATCAGTATAGGGTAGTCGTTGCCGGTACTTGTGTTACAGGTTTAAACAGTAATGCAGCCACGCTTACTTTAAATACACCCGTTGCTATCTCTTCACAGCCTGTTAATACACAAGCCTGCGTAGGTTCTTCGG
Organism: Ferruginibacter sp.; assembly: GCA_039926825.1. Classification (GTDB taxonomy): domain Bacteria; phylum Bacteroidota; class Bacteroidia; order Chitinophagales; family Chitinophagaceae; genus Ferruginibacter. The sequence continues at coordinate 12,888 of JBDSWG010000166.1, read as the reverse complement.
CGAAAATTTCAGTAGCAGCTACCGGAACAACGATTACCTACCAATGGCAGGAATCTGTAAATGGTGGTGCCTGGTTTAATATTACGAACGGTGGTACGTACAGCGGAACCAACACCAATACCCTCACTATTTCCCCGGTTAATGCCGGTCTGAACGGGCATTCTTACAGGGTTATAGTTTCCGGCCCTCCATGTGGTGCAGTTACTTCCAATGAAGCAATACTTACAGTAAATGCTGACCCTGTGGTAGTACTTACTGCAGCATCTTATGCTGCCATTACACCGTATACGAGGGCGGGATTATATGTAACCGTGAGCCCTCCGGGTAACTATACTTACAAATGGTATAAAAACGGTAGCCTGGATGCAACCCGTACGGGTTCATTCTTCAATGCAAACGTGGATGACTTTGGTCAATACTATGTAATTGCTACGAATGCTGCAACGGGTTGCTCGGGCCAGTCTAATATGGTAACATTGAAAGATTCAGCCAGCAAAGAGCTATTCATTTATCCTAACCCAGGCACCGGATTATTTACTGTTAGATATTTCAGTAATATTTCTACCATCGTGAGAAAACTGAATGTCTATGACAGCAAAGGTGCATTGGTTTATACCAATTCTTTCAACATCAATAATCCGTATGAGAAAATGGAAGTTGACCTTCGCAGGGCTGCCTCCGGCATTTATATGGTGGAACTTAAAGACAGCAAAGGCGTTACTATTGCTACCAGCAGGGTAAGAATACAGCGTTAATAATCATTTATTATCTCCAAGCCCGCAGTTTAAAACTGTGGGCTTTTTTTATGCCTTCCATGTAAATGATTATTACTTTTTTTAGCAATAAAGATTTGGCTAATTTCTTATGGACATGCTGATAAATCCCCAGCGTTTGCTCACCTTTATAAGTTTAAGGTTGAACTATTTCATGCACAAAAAAGCCGCTCTAAAAGCGGCTGAATTTAATTTTTTAAAAGTCTGATTACCGGAGTTTATGTATGTATTCGTTGTCTGCAAATTGTTTGCGGACATCATTTAAATCCCGGAGAATGCTGGCATCAACCAACTGATCACCCATTTCCAACGTAAAGCCTCCTATGAGGTCAGGTTCTATCACCGTTTCAAGTTCTATTGAACTTACATTGGTTGTCTGCTTTACCCTGTTTACGAATTCATTCTTAATAGCCTCACTCACTTCAATGGCTGTGGTGAGTTTTACTTTATGTATATTTTTAAGCGTATTGTATTGATCAATGAATGTATTGGAAATTTCCGGTAGATTCAATTCACGGTTTTTCTTCACTAACAACCGGATAAATAACAAAGACATCGGGCTGAGGTAAGGCTGAAGTATTGTGGCCAGTATTTTATCTTTTTTATCCGCATTAATAACCGGGCTCTTTACCAGTGCCAGCACATCTTTGTTACTGATGAAAAGACCTTTCAACAATTTCATATCTGCGTATACTTCCTCTACTTTATTCTGTTCCTTAGCCAAATCAAGTAAACTTTTCGCATACCTGCCGGCTAATCTTGGATTTTTCATGCTAAAAAAAATTTAAATGAAATTAGTTGAGCTTAACTTCTTCAGCCAACTGACGGATATAACTTTCCTGGTCATTTTTATCTGAAAGTTCCCGGCGCAAAACCTTTTCACTGACTTCAATAACCAATTTCCCAACCTCATTTTTGATATCTGTTATAGCTGCCATTTTTTGATTGTTGATAGAAGCCTGGGCATCTGTAATAATTTTGCCTGCCTGCACACGGGCTTCTTCTTTAGCATCATTAATCATTTTGTCCTTTATCTCTTTTGCCTCTTTAAGCATAGCTGCTCTTTCTTCACGTGCCTGGGCCAGTAATTCTTCGTTTTCACTTTTGAGATCGGCCATTTCCTGCCTAACCTTTTCTGCTGTAGCAATAGAATCCGCAATATTGCTTTCCCTGTCATTCAAACCTTTCAAAATAGGTGTCCAGGCAAATTTTTTCAGGATAAATAAGACGACAACAAACGCTAAAATTGTCCAAACTATGAGACCGAGATGTGGTAATAAAAGATCCATTGTGAGCGGAATTATGATTGATGATTATAAATGTTGCGTTCAGGCTTTCTGAAATAATTTTTTCTTTACAGAAAGCATACTCTTTTTTCGAAATTAAAATACTGCGCCGTCCGCCCTACGCATGGGCGCAGTAAAGGTTTGCACAAAATTAGGCTGTCTTAAGAACGGCCAGCAGACCCGCGATAACTGCAAAAAGGGCAACACCCTCTACAAATGCAGCTGTCAGGATCATATTTGCACGAATTTCATTGGAAGCTTCCGGTTGACGGGCAATGGCTTCAACAGCTCCTTTACCAATCTGGCCGATACCAATACCAGCACCGATGGCAGCAAGACCTGCACCTATCGCACCACCCATATGGGAAAAACCAACTTGCGTTTCCGCTAACAAAGTCATCAAAGTCATGATACTTGTTTTTATTGTGAGAAAAAAAATACGCTTTTATTTTCCTGCCTTAAATGGTAGGAATGATTTCATTTTTATGCCCATCTACATCATCATGCCCACCTTCTAAGGATTGCCCAATGAAAACAGCCGTCAGGTTAGTGAAAATGAAAGCCTGTATAAAGGCCACTAATATTTCTATAAAATAGATAAACACTGTAAACAAAATTGAAACCGGTGAAAAACCCCAGCCAGCTGCTGTATTCATAGCACCAAAAATAAATATCAAGGAAATAAAGCTGAGGATAATGATATGCCCGGCCACCATATTAGCAAATAACCTGATAATTAATGCCGCAGGCTTTATGATGAACACACCGGCAACTTCTACAGGTATCAAAATTAATTTTACGAGAAAAGGAACGCCGGGAGGCCAGAATATATGACCCCAAAAATGACGGTTGGTGCTAAATAATATTACAATAAGGGAAATAATGCCCAGAACTACTGTAAATGCCGTGTTTCCGGAAACATTAGCAGAACCGGGAATTAGCCCGAAAAGGTTATTGATGAGAATAAAAAAGAAAACGGTAAGCAGGTAAGGCAAATATTTCTGCCACTTAGGGCCAAGGTTAGGGCGGGCAACTTCATCACGAACGAAAGTAATAATAGGCTCCATGGCATTTTGCCAGCCTTTCGGCGCAGTTTTTACACCATGGCCCTGCTTGTATTTATTTGCAATGCCGGTCATCAGCAAAACCAAAATAGCCAGGGCAATAAACATCTGAACGGTATTCTTAGTAAGGCTGAAATCATAAACTGTACTGCCATCTGTTGAAACAATGTCGCCTTCATGTAACTGGTAGCCGTTATAAATTTCTTCTCCTTCATGCCCAAAACGGGATGAAGAAAATGTGCTCAAGCTTTTAGTGGGAGAATATAAAATTACTGGTAAAGGAATGGTAGCATGGAAATCTCCAATGGTGAAAAAATGGAATTCATGCGCATCTTTAATATGATCCATAATGATACGGGCCGGGTCTAATTTCTCTTCCCCTTTTTCATGCTTCTCCGGCGTTGTTTCAGTAGGCGTATCCTGGCTGAAAGCCGGTGCAGAAAAAACGAGTAAAATTATGCTGAAAACCGCTGCCAGTAAAGATTTGATGCGTGTTAATACCATATCGTTCCTCAAATTTGGCGCAAAGATAAGGGTGTAGCCGGGAAAAGTAAAATCTAAACGGAAAATATACAGGTTTTAATGGTGTTTTGGGGAAATTATACCGGCTGGGTATGGGTACGAAATTGCATATTATGCAGGCGATAATACATACCCTCCTGTTGCAGCAAATCTTCATGCGTACCAGCTTCTTTAATCTCTGCTTTATCCATCACGAGGATTTTATCTGCTTTTCTTATGGTGCTGAGGCGGTGGGCAATAACAATAGAGGTGCGCCCGGAAATGAGTTTTTCAATAGCATGCTGTATCAACTGCTCGCTTTCAGAATCAACAGAAGAGGTGGCTTCATCTAAAATAAGAATTGCAGGATTATATAGCAGTGCCCGGGCAAATGATAGCAGTTGCCGCTGGCCCATAGACAATGTGGCTCCACGCTCCATCACATTATAATCATAAGCGCCGGGCAGCCTTTCAATAAAAGCATGAAGACCTATTAGTTTGGTGGCTTTTATTACCTCTTCCCGGGAAATGGCGGGGTTTCGCAAGGTTAGATTGTCCATTACGGAACCCCGGAACAAAAACACATCCTGCAACACTACAGCAATTTTGCTTCTTAGGTAATCCAGGCTGTAGCTTTCCACCGGCTGGCCATCTATTAATATTTTGCCTTCGGACTGGTGGTAAAGCCGGTTCAGCAGGCTAATGACAGAAGTTTTTCCACTCCCCGTCTGCCCCACAATTGCCAGCGTTTGACCGGCCCCTATTTCAAAAGAAATATTTTTTAGTACATAGTCTTTATCATTATAAGCAAACCAGACATTTTTGTATTCTATATCTCCCTTTAAAACTTCGGGTGCCAGGTGGCCTTCATTACGGGTAACATCTTCATTATCCAACACTTTGAATACCCTTTCGCTGGCAATCATGCCCATTTGTAGCACATTAAATTTATCTGCAATAACCCGCAGCGGGCGGAAGAGCAGGTTAAGACAAAGAATAAATGATGTAATGATACCGCCTGTTTTTTCTGCCTGCTCTACCGGCATATTGAAAGACGAATGTGCCGCCCACCAAACCAGTAGCCCTATAGACAATGCCGAGACTAATTCTACCACCGGGAAGAAGACAGAATAGGCAAATATGGCTTTGATATTTGCATTGCGATGCTCTTTATTAATTTTTATGAATTTTTCCTGCTCATGTTTTTCGGCTGCGAAGGCCTGTACCAGGGACATACCACTGATGTGTTCCTGCACAAAGGCATTTAAACTGGCCACGGCATTCCGCACTACGATGAAAGATTTATTTACAGTTTCTTTAAAAATATAAGTCGCCACAATAAGGATAGGAAACGGCGCCAGGCACACGAGGGTGAGTCCCCAATCCGTATATAACATGTAGCTCAGTATAGAAATAATAGAAAGCATATCTGCAATGATGGGAATGAGGCCATCGCTAAAGATATCATTCACAGATTCTATATCATTAATGGTACGTGTGGTGAGTGTACCAATAGGCGTTTTGTCAAACTGCGAAAGATTTAGATGTACAATTTTATTATAAGTGGAAACGCGGAGGTCTCTTACCACGCTCTGGCCCAGGGATGCCGTCATGAAAGTGAAAAAAAAGCGGGCAGCCGTTTCCACCAATAAAAGCACTAATTGAATTATGGTGAGCTCTATGATAAAGGCCCCGGGGCCGGCAAGAAACCAACCCGCAGTGGAATTTTTAAGCCCTTCAGTTATTGTAATTTGTATAAGAAATGGCCGCAATGGAGCCATGGCTGCCAATACTACCGCAAGTAAAATAGAAAGAAAGAATTTATTTTTATAGGGTGCAGCAAAAGTGAAAACCCTTTTCAGCATATAAAAACTAACGGCTTTTTTGCCGTCCGCTGTTTGACTCATGCTACAAAATTACGAAGCACGGTGCTCTTAAAATCACATATCCGTATCACCTGCCTGTTTATGGTAAGCTTTTATAAAGATAGCCCCCAGGTTTTTATAAGGGGGAATGTAATCGTCCCAACTTTCCCGAACATCTTTGCTGGGATCTTTTTGAAATAAACTGGTCAGGTTTTGCCACATGGCTTTCCATTGCAGGGTGCCACCATTTACAAATGACTGCCCGAGGTAATTTAAAATTGGCCGATTGATATCTCCTTTCCCAATTTCCTTGGTGGATATAATGTGGGCATCCGGGCAAACATCAAGAATCGTATTCAGGTTTTTATATCCACCACAGGAACCCAGAACAATTATTTTGGAATCGGACGGCAGCCGGCTAATCGTACCCGGAAGCCAATAGCTATGGCCACGATGTACGGCAATGGTAGGTTTCATATTCTGTGATTCCAGGTAATTAGCCAGGTGTACCTGCGCACTATCATCCAGGTTTTGATTATAATCCAGCGGGCGGTTTGCAAATACATATACATCTGATTTTACTGACTTCATTTCAACCCACTCTTTCTTCATTGTTACCTTCCAATCTTTAGGAGAAAATGAATTTACAAACTGGCTGAAAAACATTTTACCATCATCATCACCATAAAAGAAAACCTGCTCTACAATGCGGCCGGCAGCGTCTTTGAGGCTGGCGGTATTTATTTCATAAATAGATGGAATGCCAAGTGATTTGGTGAGATCAATATTATTAGAACTATCTGCCGACATAAAAATTTCCTTCAGCAAACTATAAATAATTTTTCCACGGGTGTTATATTCAGCAATACTTTTGGCTTCATTCTGTTTTACATAAGAAAGCATTTTCTGCTGGAGTTGTTGATCCCTTATACTGCTGTAAGCATCTGCTACATCTACAGCATCTTCCAGGTTACCCGTTTCATCCAGCTTAGCTACAAAGGCCTTCATCAGTATTTCCGATTTGGGTGCGGGCATCATTCTTAAAAAAGTATCAAGCTTATTAAAATTGGCAGCCATCTTAATAAACTTTTTAAACTGGTCAAAGTGCACACTTAACAGCAGGCTGTCTCCTTTAGGATCTGAACCCATTTTCTGAACCATCCGGTTAAAACTGTGCTTGTAGCTGCTGGTATAAATATCATTCTCCCCCATTATCATCATGAAATATAATTCCTGGGGTGTAAGGGGTTCAATGGCACGCATGCGCACAGCAAGGTTTGACTGTTCGTGCAATTCATTAATAGGAGAAATAAAATGTTGCAGGGCTTTTGTTTTAAGCATATCCCGCAGGCCATTAGAGCCGAACATGGCAATAGGCGTATCCCGCAGTGGTGGTGCCATACGCTTATAATATTCAATTTCTGTACTCACGAGTAATTTATAATATCCCACACTGTCATATCCTTTTACTCCATCGCCTACAAATCTTTTTATGCTGTCAATACTTTTTTTGCCGGAAAGTAAATCATCCAGGAAGGGAAAATAAAATAAAGCATTCGGTGTTTCGCTTAGTTTAGCTACAGCCTGCACCATAGAACTTTGATTGCGGTGAATCAGTTTGCCTTCCGGGCTACGAATGCTTTGTGCATAAGAATATAACTGAACCGGGTCACGCTTTGTTGCCTCCAGCACAAGGCTATCTGCAAACTCTTCGTTTACGTATGGCCGTATGGTAGCCATAATTTTATCAGGATTAAGGCGGGTATATTTCAGGTAAACAATATTAGAGAGGGCCTTGTTTTCTTTATCATCATCAAAAACCTGTATTAAAACCTTTGCCACGGGGTAAGAAGAAGCATTTACCAGAGACATAAGCGACTTGCCTGCCAGTTCATCTTTCATGGCTTCAGAGAAAACTTCAGCTAACGCGGGAAAATCTGCAGCGCTGATTATTTTCTGGTGCCATTCAGAACGAAAATTCTTCAGCATAAATTCGATGTAACGCAGGTAACGTACCTTCTCATTATTACTGGCGAGTGTTTTATTATTTTCCACCCAGACACGCATTTCATTTACTTTACGAAAAACCGCATCCGTCACGTGCAGGCTTATTTCATCATTATTATTTATATGAACATAATTATCCAACTTTCCATCCGATTTATCAATCAGCTTTTGTTCATTAATAATTTTATCATGGAAGGAGGCACGCATAAGCGGCACACTAAGGGTGTCTTCGAAAGCAAAAGCCCCGGCAGAAAATAAAAGTCCCGCAAATAGTAAAAGGGTAAATTTCTTCATAAAAGGTTCTATATGCAAAGATGGTACAAAAAATCCTGTACGCATAAATCATGATAGTAAATTATGGCGCAAAGCTGCCTGGTGCTTAACAATTTGATAATATATAACTTTCGTTTAACAGCACATCGGCTGAAGACTTAGAGTTATTTTTGGGATTGAAAAATTATGGCGGCAGATAAAAAAATATTAATTGCAGATGATGAGGCAGATATCCTGGAGATACTCCAATTTAACCTTGCAAAAGAAGGCTACAAAGTAGAGACGGCAATGAATGGCGCAGAAGCACTTGAAAAAGCGGAGAAATTTTTACCGGATTTAATTATCCTGGATATTATGATGCCATATTATAATGGGCTGGAAGTGTGTAATATTTTACGAAGCAAATCAACATTCCAGCAAACCATCATCATTTTGCTCACAGCAATCAGTAATGATCAAACCCAGATCCAGGGCCTGGAAACCGGTGCGGACGATTATATTTCTAAACCTGTTGCGCCTAAAGTTTTAGTGAGTAAAGTAAATTCGCTCTTCAGGCGAATGCAGAAAGATGCGAAAGATGTTATCAGTGCGGGCACCATTGAAATAGATAGGGAAAAATACGAGGTGAAACATAATGGAGAAATAATTACCCTGGCAAGAAAAGAATTTGAATTGCTGGCCCTGCTGGCCTCCAGGCCCGGTAAAGTTTTTTTAAGAAATGAAATACTGAATCAAATCTGGGGTACAGATGTTATCGTGGGAGATCGCACTATTGATGTTCATATTCGTAAAATCCGGCAAAAGCTTAATATGGATAGCATCACAACTGTAAAAGGTGTGGGGTATAAGTTTGAAGCCTGACCTGCACCGGGCTTTTACATTCGTAACTTTGGTACATGATATCTGCTAAAAATCTTACTCCCTCCCAGCTATCATTTTTTACTGCCCTGGCTATTGCTGTTCCCTCAGGCCTGGGCCTCATGTTGCTTACACGCACATGGTGGGAAGGTTTACTTGCTACCATTATCATTTTTGCGGGCAGTTATGTTCTTATACTATTCTCGGTACAAACATTTATTTACCGGAAAATTAAACTTATTTATAAACTCATCCACCAGACTAAGGCGAGTAAGAGAGAGGAGTTTTATTACAAACATGTATTACCACAGAAAAGCATAGACGAAGTAAGAGAAGATGTAGAGGCCTGGGCCCTGCAGCGCAAAAAAGAAATTGAAACACTGCAACAGAATGAAGAATTCCGTAAAGAATTTCTGCAAAATCTCAGTCATGAATTAAAGACACCCATTTTTGCTATACAGGGATATATAGATACTTTATTGGGGGGTGCCCTGCATAATGAAACCGTGAACTCCAAATTTCTTACCAGTGCCGGGCGCAATGTAGACCGGCTCGTAAACCTCCTGGACGATCTGGATGAAATCAGTAAACTGGAAAGTGGCATCATACAGCTGCATCGTCAATCTTTTATTATACAGGATTTAGTAAAGGATATTTATGATTCACTTTTCCTGAAGGCAGGGGAAAAACATATTAAACTCTCCATAAAAAGAGGCTGTGAATTACCCTTAAGCGTATACGCAGATAAAGAAAAAATCCGGCAGGTTATTATCAACCTTGTAGATAATGCCATTAAGTACGGAAAGGAGAACGGCAGTGTAGAAGCGAGTTTTTATAAAATGGATGAAGCCAACATTCTTATAGAAATAACCGATGATGGCTGGGGCATTTCAGAAGATCACCTGCCCCGGGTTTTCGAACGTTTTTACCGTACCGACCTTGCCCGCAGCCGAAAAGAAGGTGGCAGTGGCTTGGGACTGGCCATTTGCAAACATATCATAGAAGCTCACGAACGGGAAATACACATTCGCAGTAAACCCGATGTTGGTTCTTCTTTTGGATTTACGTTAACCTCTAAAAAATAAATTTAAGTTGTAAAATAACAAGGGAATTAAAATTTATTTCCGGGAGAATTTTTCGGTTCAAATTGAATTGTCGTGAAATTTAAAAATGAAAAAAACGCCAGCATAAAAATGCAGCGCTTTTTTTAAACTTACGATTGCTGAGAAGAAATTCTTTAATTAAATTTTGTCCACGTCTTCCACCAGGTATCCCCTACGGCACAGGCACCTTTATAATTCACTGTATTAAATCCTGTTGCCAGTTTTACATTGGCAAAAGAAGCACCCGAGGCTGCCGGTGTTCCTGCAGCTGGATTAAAGTCTGGAGCCGTATAATTGAAAGGTGCGATTAAACCAACTTCAGCATTCGTGGCCAGAATACCATTACCATATGCGGAAGTATTAAACCAGGAAGTAATGGATGCCGTGGTATTATTTACCAGTGGTGTATTACTATTTCCGGAGATGCTATATAAAACTGGATTAGTGCAACCTGCAATAATTGTATTTTGAACAAATAATGCATTAGGAATATTATTATCCGTAGGTACTCCTTTTGTTGCGTCTATATATAAACCCGTAGGCCAGCCCATGATAAGGGAGTTAAACAATGACAAGCTGGAGTTTCTCCTGATTTGTGCACCCCAGACAAAGAGTGCATTTCCGCGGTTTGCTAATGTTGCCATCGGACCCATAATTGAAATGTTAGAGAAAATGGGGTTCGTTTGTGGTAATAATGAACTGCCATTTGCATCATTGTCGCTTTCCAGGCCTTCACTTTTAGAAATGTCTGCAATGGAAGAATCGCGGAGTACAATACCAAACTGTATTTTACCAGAGAACCCATTATCCGTATCGAAATCATCATCCAGCGTGCGGAAAGAAATAAGGTGCTTACAATTTACAGACCCTCCAAACCACTCGAAAGAATCGTCAGCTGCATAAGATACCTGTACATAATCTACCACGGTCTGGCTACCTACACCGCCGAAAGTAAGTCCGTTAATTTCTTTGTCCGGAAGAAATGCATATCCCGCATATTCTACCCGTACGTAGCGAAGAATGCCGCTGTTATCAGCCGGGTTCTGTGCCTGGTTAGCCGGAGTTCCATAAAGCCCCAGGCCATCGCTGTTATTGATACCACCTTCTATCTCACCAACACCCGGCGTACCATTAAAAGAAGAATTTGTTGGTGCATTCCCTAACAATACCAGGCCTGCCCAGTCCCCACGTTTTGGAATAGGATCTTCTGAAGTAAATACAATGGGCTTTGCAGCAGTACCATCCGCTATGATTTTGCAACTGCGGGTAATAATTAATCCACCATTACTATTAAGTTCACCCACTATTTTAGTACCAGGCTCAATGGTCAATACGGCACCATTAGTAACGTAAACGAGCCCACGAAGCTTATAAGTATATTCAGCTTTTAGCGTACGATTTTCTGAGATACGCCCTTGCAAAATTGTGTTCTCGGTTGTCGTACCACCACCACCAGGAGGTGTCACTACTGTTGTTCCACCATCTACTTCAATTTTTCTGCAACCCATTGAAGCCAGGGTTATTAAAGCAGAGAAAAGCACTAACTTTTTCATGTCTTATTTTATTTTTTTTAATTCAAAAATTATAGCCGAAAGAGATGCTGACGTTCGTACCATTTCTGCGTTTTAGTGCATAGGTATCATTGGCGGCATCATATTTTTTATTCCTGTTATCGTCATTGTAATAAATCACTTCGCGGTTTAGTAAATCAGAAACATTAAGTTTCAATTCACCTTTTGACTTAAGTATTTTCTTTGCCAGTTGAAAGTCTAAGAGAGGCCGTGGCCGCTCCCAGATTGGTGGTTGGTCCCCACCGCCAACCAGGGCAATACGCCGCCCAATCTGGTTAAACAAAAGCGTACTTGTAATACCATATTTTTCCAGGTCGTACTGAACACCGGCATTCAACAGGTAAGGGCTTTGGCCCTGCATTGGTCGGCTTTCATCTACACCCAGCCCGGTAACCCTGTTATATATATAAGAGAAATTTCCCTGCACCGTGAAGTTTTTCAACGTTGCACTTTTATCCAGTTTTTTCCGAAACTCCAGTTCTGCCCCAAAACTATTTGCCTCATCTGCATTTAATAAATTATAAGAGGTGCCATCACCTGATGCTGGGTTGATGTAGGCCTCCAGCGGGTTTTTGAAATATTTATAAAAAACTCCGAAGGTGATTAGCTCACCACCACGCGGGTACAATTCATAACGGAGATCAAAGTTGCTCACCTTAGTTCGTACCAGACCTGTATTGCCTGCTACAGTTGCACTCAGGTCAAAATCATAAAACTGGAATGTACTCAGTTCCCGGAATTCCGGGCGGATAACAGTTTGTGAACCGGACACCCTAACATTTGTTTTATTGTTCCCCTTATACGTTAGGTTTAAGGCTGGCAGATAATCTCTTACGCGGGTGTATACATGCCGGCTGTCAGATTTTTTCAAACTGCCGATAACCTGGTCAAAATCTTCTACCCTTACACCCCATACGGCACGCAGTTTAGAAGTAAAATTATTATCCAGTTGCAGGAAGGCTGCATTCATAATTGAGTTAGCGATGTAGCGATAACTATTCCCACTCAATTCATTAAAAGCCAGTTTTCCAGGGCCAAAATTTTCCGGCGCAAAGATTTTATCCTGGGCATAATTTTTAAATGCATCTGAACCCGTTGGTTCGTTAATTGCAAAAGGGCGGGAATCAAATAATCGATCTTTTACCTGGAAAAAATAGCCTCCCTTAAGCGTTTGTGCCAGGGAATTTACCTGGAATGTTTTGCTCAAATCTCCTCCGGCTGTATACACATAATCATTCAGGAAGCCATAATAACGGCTGCCGTTTTTTTGTGATGATTTTGATATAGGAAGAAAAATTACATACGGTGAAGTGGCCACTGTAGGGTCTTCCTGCTCATATTGTACCCGACGCTGATCTGGGATATACTGGTCCAATATATTGAAACTGCCAAACCAGTTCAACTTCATATCTGCCTTGCTAAATTTATGCTCGCCGGAAAGTTGTGTATTAAAAAATGTGTTGGCTTTAAAGGCAAGTTCTGTTGCCCTTATGTTGTCTGGTATAACTGTATTTCGCGATTCAAAATTTAACCCGTTGCGTAAGGTGGCGTAATTAGATGTATTTACATTGAGGATATTCTTAAAAG
>JBDSWG010000165.1:0-7555 GCA_039926825.1 Ferruginibacter sp. | reverse complement strand
GATGGAATATAAACTTTCCAATGTGCGCCCTTTGGCATCAGTTGCAAAATTTCCGTCCACCCGCGGATAACACCGCCAACAGGAAAAGTAGCCGGCTCTCCACGGGAAAAAGAATTATCAAATTCAGTTCCGTCAATCAATGTTCCTTTATAATTTACAACAACCGTATCTGCCGCTGTAGGCTTTACAGATGTAGCATCCCCGGCTTTTATTACTTCATATTGCAGGCCATTTGCAAGGGTTATAACACCCGGCCGCTTTTTGTTGGCATCAAGAAATGCTTTTCCTTTCGCTTCTTCTACTGATGAACGCTTTTTACCAAACGCCTGGAGTTGTTCCTGTAATGTCATATTTGCTTGTTCTTCGGTTAATAATGGTTTCCTGTTTTTCATCACATCATCAATAGCCAGCTGAACCAGGGTGGCATTGAGATTGGTTACGCCTTGCTGTTTCATACTTTGTGCAATATTGAGGCCGGCAGCATAGCTAAAGCTATCTACGCCATTTCTCATGGGAGACGCAACTTTTACTGCGGTAGGTTTCTTTGCAGGTGTTGCAGGTTTTTTAGTTTGAGCCTGGGAAGCCTGGCCAAGAATACAAAAAGTAGAGAGGCAGAATAAGATTCGTTTCATCAATGATTTTTTTGATTAAAATATCTGCAAATAAAAGCAACTTTATTCATCCCTGATCTCCTTACCTGTTAAATGTATAAAAACATCTTCCAGGTTTGCTGCCTTCACCTGTTTAGGTCTTTCAAAACCCGTGGCTACCAGGTCATCAATCATTCTATCGGGGGAGTCCAGGGAAATGATCTTTCCTTCATCCAGGATGGCGATGCGATCGCAAAGCTGTTCAGCTTCATCCATATAATGTGTCGTGATAATAACCGTTGTACCGGCTTCACGAATCTCTTTTATCAGTTCCCAAAGCCGGCGCCTGGCCTGGGGATCCAGGCCGGTAGTTGGTTCATCCAGGAAGATGATTTTAGGCCGGTTGATGAGCGTTGTGGCAATAGAGAACCGCTGCTTCTGCCCGCCACTGAGTTGTTTGCTTTTATTTTTTGCTTTGTCTACAAGATTTACTTTTTTTAACAACTCCATGGCATCTACCCGTTGGTTATACAATCCGCCAAACAGGTTAATTAATTCCAGCAGGTTAAGGTTGGGATAAAAACCTGAAGATTGCAATTGTACCCCGATTATTTTTTTTATTTCCCCCGGCTTGTCATCCAGGTTAATGCCATCAATAACAACATGCCCGCTCGTTTTTGTTCGCAGGGTTTCCATAATCTCCAGCGTGGTAGACTTGCCGGCACCGTTAGGCCCCAGCAGGCCAAATATCTCCCCGGCTTCCACATCAAAAGAAATAGATTTTACCGCCTGGAAGCTTCCGTAATTTTTTACCAGGTCTTTTACTGTTATTATTTTTTCCGGCATAGAATGCAACTTGTCACTTCTTTTGCTACCGGCAAAATTTATTTATTTACTTGATGCGAAACATTTAACAAGCCAACTATCCGGCGGGAAAATTGTTACGTAAATTGCAGGTTATACCAATTATTATGAAGGGATTTAATTTTAGTAAATTTTCTCCGGAAGATGCCGCTACCACCGGCTTTCAGAAATTGCTGGATTTAATGATGCAATTGCTTACTTACACGAGTGGTGATTTTGGCGAAGCTATGCATTGGATGAACCAGCTGGATCAGCAGTATGGCCTCACGAATGACGAATATGGAATGGGTGATTTTTTAGAAGACCTAAAGCGGAAAGGATATATAGATGACGGCAATGAAAAAGGGGAAATAAAAATTACGCCGAAAACCGAGCAGGGCATCCGCAAAAAAAGCCTGGAAGAAATTTTTGGCAAAATAAAAAAGACCCGGCAGGGAAATCATAATTCTTATAAATCCGGTAATGGCGATGAAATAAACCCGGAAACACGGCCTTTCATTTTTGGCGATACCATGGACCAGATAGATTTTACCAGCAGCATTCGCAATGCGCAGGTAAATCATGGTATAGAAAGCTTCAGCATCCGGGAAGATGATCTCGAGATTAGGGAAACCGATTTTAAATCGCAGACGTCCACGGTGCTGATGATAGATATTTCTCACTCTATGATTTTGTATGGCGAAGATCGCATAACGCCGGCAAAAAAAGTGGCCATGGCCTTGAGTGAACTCATCAAAACAAAATATCCGAAGGATACGCTGGATATTGTTGTTTTTGGCAATGATGCCTGGACGATCGAAGTTAAAGACCTACCCTATCTGCAGGTTGGGCCTTACCATACAAATACGGTTGCGGGGCTGGAACTGGCTATGGACCTACTGCGCCGCCGGCGCAATCCAAACAAGCAGATTTTTATGATTACGGACGGTAAACCAACCTGCCTGAAACAGGGCAATCAATATTATAAAAATAGTTTTGGCATAGACCGTAAAATACTTACCCGCTGTATGAACCTGGCAACACAGTGCAAGAAATTAAAAATCCCTATCACAACATTTATGATTGCCAGTGACCCCTATCTCCAACGATTTGTACAGGAATTTACAGAGACAAATAATGGCAAAGCATTTTTTGCTTCGCTGGATAAACTCGGCGCATTTATTTTTAAAGATTTTGAAAGCGGAAAAAGTAAAACTGTTTTTTAATTCCCGGGTTTAGCATTAACCCCACATATTTTTTCATAAAATTTATAGTAAGAACCACATAGATGAACAAAGAAAACATTGACACCTTAGGTAAATTAAAAAAAGCCGGCTACCAGCCAAAAACGATTAAAGATGAATTAAGGGCAAATCTTTTAACCCGCATAGGAAAAGGCGAAAACAGTTTTCCCGGTATTATGGGTTATGATGACAGTGTGATCCCGGATACGGAAAGGGCACTCCTCTCCCGCCATAATATTTTGTTTTTAGGACTGCGTGGGCAGGCAAAAACACGGTTGGCCCGGTTAATGACAGGCTTGCTCGATGATTTTATTCCCGTTGTCTCCGGTAGTGAAATAAACGATGATCCCCTGTCACCTGTAAGTAAATATGCGAAAGACCTGATTGCAGAAAAAGGCGATGAAACGCCCATCGAATGGCTGGCAGCGGCGGATCGGTATGGAGAAAAACTCGCTACGCCAGATGTAAGCGTAGCTGATCTCATTGGTGATATTGACCCGATTAAAGCGGCTAATTTAAAACTCAGCTTTGCCGATGAACGCGTGCTTCATTACGGCATTATTCCCCGGAGCAACCGGTGCATATTTGTTATAAATGAATTGCCGGATTTACAGGCCCGCATCCAGGTGGCATTGTTTAATATACTGGAAGAAGGCGATTTACAAATCCGTGGCTTCAAACTGCGTTTACCGTTAGACGTTATGTTTATATTTACCGCCAACCCGGAAGATTATACCAATCGCGGTAGTATAGTTACGCCACTGAAAGACAGGATTCAAAGCCAGATACTTACGCATTATCCAAAGAGTATTGAAACTGCTCTCGAGATTACGGCGCAAGAGGCGCAGATAAATCCCGGGCAAAAGAAAATGGTTTCGGTGTCAGACCTCATCAGCAGGCTTATAGAGCAGGTTTCTTTTGAAGCACGTGATAATGAGCTTGTTGATAAGAAAAGTGGCGTAAGCGCCCGCCTGAGCATCTCTGCATACGAGAATGCGGTGAGCGCAGCAGAACGTAGGGCATTAAAGAACAATGAAAAAAATACCCAGGTCTGGATAAGTGACCTTACGGGTATCATTCCTTCCATAACCGGGAAGATAGAACTGGTGTATGAAGGTGAACAGGAAGGCCCATACCAGGTAGCGTATAATCTTCTAGAGAAAGCCATCCGTACTGTCTTCACACAATATTTTCCCAACCCAGAAACCGCGAAGCGCCGGAAAAATAAAAATGAACCCGCGCCGGAAAATCCTTATAAAGCCATTACGGGCTGGTTTGATGCGGGAAATCATTTAAACATATTCCTGCAAACGACAGACGATGATAAAATACAATTGCTTTACAGGGTGAGTGGGCTGCATGCCCTGGTGAAAAAATATTTCAATGTGCCGGGCGAAAAAGAAAATGCGTTATTGATGGAACTGGTGTTGCATGGCCTCGCTGCGTATTCCCTTATCAGTAAAAAAGTAATTGATGGTAAAATTGAATTCAAAGATTTAATGGGAAGTATGTTCAATTTTAATACGACTGAAGAACATAATTTTGAAGACGACAATGATGCGTAACATGAAAAGCCGCCTAAAAAAAATAAGCGGCTTTTTTATGAAAGAATGTTTTTAGAATTTATAACCAAATGAAACTCCCGCAAACCACGGATAAAAAAATCCCTTCCCAAATACAGGAACGATACCTGCCCTGAAAACGAACCCACCATCTTTAGGCTGTAACCTGTAGCCAAGATTGAGATGACCGAAGGAACTGCTGAAAGGATCACTATTATTATTCGAAACGTCCTTGTTATTTATTTTCAGGTAGGTAAATCCAGCCCCTAATTCAAAAAAATGTTTGTCATCTTTTCCAAGTAGATAATTTAAGCCAACAGGCAAAAGGAAAATTGAGGACTTGTAATCGCCATAGCCATCGTTGAATGAGAGAGAAAATCCTCCCACACCCACACGAATTCCCAGGCCATCGTTTTTCTTCTGTAACCGCATATCATAATTGATTGAAGCCAGGCCGGGTCCGCCAATCTCAGCATACACAACTTTTGCAGCAGTTTGAGCACTGGCAGCAAATGAATACATTAAAAATGCAATTGCAATAAGGGTAATCTTTTTCATAATCAGTTTTAGTTTAAATGCAAGATAGGAGAACTAATAATTTCGCTGCTTGCTTCAGATAATATTAACTTCTCTTTCCAGCACAACCCCAAACTTTTCTTTTACAGATTTAATAATATCCACACTGAGTTCTAATATATCCTGTCCTGAAGCGCTACCGTAGTTTACCAGTACCAGCGCCTGCTTACTATGGCAGCCAGCATCTCCCCGTCGGTAACCCTTCCATCCACAGGATTCTATGAGCCATCCCGCCGCCAGTTTTTTTGCGCCACGGCCTGCATCGTAAGCAGGCATAGCTGAACATAATGAATAAAGAGATTTATATTTCTCCCGCGGCACTATGGGGTTTTTGAAAAAGCTTCCCGCATTGCCGATAATTTTTGGATCCGGAAGTTTGCTTTGCCGGATGTTCATAACGGCACGGGCTACCTCCTTTATTCCGGCATCACGTATGCCCATATTTTCCAGTTCTGTTTTTATGGCACCATAAGCCGTATTGACAGCGGGCTTTTTATTCAGTCGAAAGTTTACTGAACAAATGACAAATGCCCCTTTGTATTTATTTTTAAAAACACTTTCTCGGTAACCGAAGGCACAATCTTCGTTGCTGAAAGTTACCAGTTCCTTATCCTGCAGGTGCCAGGCATCCAGGCTCTCAAAAACATCTTTCACCTCCACACCATAGGCACCAATATTCTGCATGGGAGAAGCACCCGTACTGCCGGGTATGAGCGCCAGGTTTTCTATGCCGCCCAGGTTTCTATTTACACAAAACATTACCAATTCATGCCAGGGAACACCTGCACCGGCACGCACGATTACCGACTCTTCATTTTCAGAAAAAATTTCAATACCCGGAATTTCGTTCCGCAACACCAGGCCTTCTATATTTTTTGTAAAAAGAATATTACTACCACCCCCTAAAATAAGAGCAGGCATTTCCTGTGATGTATATTCCTGCAACACAGAAAGATTTTTAAAAGCGGCAAATTTTTCTGCAAACGCATTTATCCCAAAACTATTATACGGTTGCAGTGAAATATTATACTTCATAATGGGATTAATATGGATCTACATCCGGGACAATACTTACTGGCCGGTACAGTTTATCGGCCTGCAAAAGATTAATATGATTTTGAATCACTTGCCGGTATTTCATGCCCATACCCTGCTCCCGCGGCAGTTTCACCATAAGCTCCATGATGAAATTATTTTTTACACGCCCAACAGCAGGTGCAGCCGGGCCGGTAACATAATCTTTTAAATCAATCCTTAGGGACGCAGCCAGTAAATTTGCAGCATTATCCACCCGAGCCTTCTCTTTATGTTTTAGCGTAATATTTATCATGCGGCTAAAAGGTGGATAAAAAAAGATACGGCGCTTTTCCATTTCATTTTCAAAAAAAGATTTATAGTCATGCTGCTGCACCCACAACAACACGGGGTGATTCGTGTTTATGGCCTGGATAATAACTTTACCCACTTCATGCTTCCTGCCTGCTCTTCCACTCACTTGTTCCATCATTTGGAAAGCCCGTTCATTCACACGGAAATCCGTGAAACTCAATAATCCGTCTGCATCCAGGATACCCACAAGGCTGACGTTTTCAAAATCCAGCCCCTTCACCACCATTTGTGTCCCGATGAGCACATCAAGGCGATGCTGTTCAAACAACTGGATGAGGTTATCATGCGCCATTTTTCCTTTTACACTATCTACATCCATGCGGGCAATCTTTGATGTTCCAAATTCTGCTTCCACCAACTCTTCAATTTTCTCTGTACCAAAATTTTTCTCCAGCCAATGGTTGCTACCACAGGCCGGGCAGGTAACGAGTTTAGGATAAGTACTGCCACAATAATGGCAGTGCAGTTTATTGCTGTATTTGTGTAGCGTAAGGGAGACATCGCAATGCGTACACTGCGGCAGGTACCCGCAAATACCACACAGCAGGTAAGGATTATAACCGCGTCGGTTCTGGAAAAGTATGACTTGTTTTTTATTTCCCAGCGCAAGCTGCATCGCTTCTTTAAGTTCCGGGCTCAGCATGAGTTTTCCTTTATGCGTAGCCTGTTTGGTATTTACAATGCGGATTTCCGGCAGGCTGATGCCGGTAAATCTTTCATCGAGCCTGGCCAGGCCATACTTACCACTTTGAGCATTCTGGTAACTTTCCAGCGAGGGCGTGGCACTTCCCAGTAAAACTTTAGCATTAAAAAGCCCGGCGTAATAAATTGCCGCATCGCGGGCATGGTAACGCGGTGCGGGGTCGTATTGTTTAAATGATGCATCATGCTCTTCATCTACCACTACCAGGCCCAGGTTTTTAAAAGGCAGGAACAAAGCACTGCGGGCACCCAGCACAATATTGATTTCCCCCGAGCGGACTTTATTCCAAAGCTCTACCCTTTCGTTATTATTAAACTTGGAATGATAAATAGCAATGTGCCCGCCGAAATGTTTTTGCAACCTTCGTATAACCTGAGCCGTTAGAGCTATTTCCGGTAGCAGGTATAAAACCTGTTTCCCTTCCCGGAACATTTGCTCTATCAGGTGAATATAAATCTGTGTTTTACCACTGCCGGTTATACCATGCAACAACGCTACAGATTTTTCTGTAAAAATTTCCCGGAGATTTTCCAGGCAAACCACTTGGGCAGGTGTAAGTGTAAAATCAATATTGACCATACGTGGCAGCGAAGGCATCCTGTCCACAACCCTTTTTTCTACCTGCAAAATATTTTTATCCTGCAATCC
>JBDSWG010000164.1:0-2924 GCA_039926825.1 Ferruginibacter sp. | reverse complement strand
GGAAAGCTGGACCCGGTTATAGGCCGCGATGAAGAAATCCGTCGGACATTGCACATACTTTCCCGGCGCACGAAAAATAATCCTATCCTGGTAGGTGAGCCCGGTGTCGGTAAAACAGCTATTGCTGAAGGTTTGGCAATTCGTATCATCAACAGTGATGTACCGGAGAACCTGCGCTCAAAAGTTATTTATGCGCTGGATATGGGACAGTTAATTGCCGGTGCAAAATATAAAGGTGAATTTGAGGAAAGGCTGAAAAGCGTCGTCAAAGAAGTGAGTACCAGTGATGGAGAAATAATTTTATTTATAGATGAAATACATACGCTTGTAGGTGCCGGCGGTGGTGATGGCGCTATGGATGCTGCAAATATTTTAAAGCCTGCCCTGGCCCGTGGAGAGTTGCGTGCCATCGGTGCCACGACGCTTTCAGAATACCAGAAATTTTTTGAAAAAGATAAAGCGCTGGAAAGAAGGTTTCAAAAAGTGATGATAAATGAGCCAAGTGTAGAGGATGCTATCACCATTTTACGGGGTTTGAAAGATCGGTATGAAACGCACCACCATGTGCGCATTAAGGATGAAGCCATCATTGCGGCGGTAGAACTTTCTCATCGCTATATCACAGATCGTTTTTTGCCTGATAAGGCTATTGACCTTATTGACGAAAGCGCAGCCAAACTGCGCCTGGAAATGAACAGCATGCCGGAAGAACTTGACAAACTCGAAAGGCAAATCCGGCAAATGGAGATTGAGCGTGAAGCCATCAAAAGAGAAAATAATGAAACCCGGCTGAAAGAACTGAATACAGAAATTGCCAATCTTTCTGTAGAGAAAGATACCTACATGGCAAAATGGAAAGAAGAAAAGGACCTGGTAGAAAAAATACAGAATTCAAAAGCTTCTATTGAACAATTAAAGCTGGAAGCTGACCAGGCAGAACGTAATGGCGATTATGGCCGGGTCGCAGAAATTCGTTATGGAAATATTAAAGATGCTGAAAAAACTATTGATACGCTCACCGTGCAACTGGATGGTTTATCAGAAAAAAGATTATTAAAAGAAGAAGTTGACGCTGAAGATATTGCCGAAAGTGTAGCGAAAGCAACTGGCATACCCGTGAGCAAGATGCTGCAGAGCGAAAAAGAAAAACTCCTGAACCTGGAAGATGAACTGCATAAAAGAGTGGTGGGGCAGGAAGAAGCTATTACAGCTGTCTCTGATGCTATTCGTCGCAGCCGTGCCGGCCTGGGCGATCCTCGTAAACCTATTGGGTCATTCATTTTCCTTGGCACAACAGGCGTGGGTAAAACAGAACTGGCTAAAGCCCTGGCAGCTTATTTATTTGATGATGACAGCATGATGACCCGTATTGATATGAGCGAATACCAGGAAAAACATTCTGTCAGCCGCCTGGTAGGAGCACCTCCAGGCTACGTAGGTTATGAAGAGGGTGGGCAGCTTACGGAAGCGGTTAGACGTAAACCTTATTCGGTCGTGTTGCTTGATGAAATTGAAAAAGCCCACCCGGATGTTTATAATGTTCTCCTGCAGGTGTTGGACGATGGCCGCCTCACGGATAATAAAGGCCGCGTGGTGAATTTTAAAAATACCATCATCATTATGACAAGTAACCTGGGCAGTCAAATCATCCAGGAAAATTTTGAAAATATTACTGAAGAAAATAAAGAGACAGTGGTGGAAACAGCTAAACAGGAAGTGATGACTCTTCTCCGCCAAACCATAAGGCCGGAATTCCTGAACAGGATAGATGAGGTGATTATGTTCCAGCCTTTAATGAAATCGGAAATAAAAAATATAATACAAATGCAGTTGCAGGGTTTGAAAGACCTGGTACGGGGAAATGGCATCGAACTAGAGTTTAGTGAATACGCACTCGAATACCTCGCAGAAAATGGATATGACCCTCAGTTTGGGGCACGGCCATTGAAGCGATTAATTCAAAAAGAAATAATTAATAAGCTGAGTAAGAGGATATTAGCTGGAGATATAGATAAAACAAGACCTGTATTGGTAGATGTTTTTGATGGTACCGTGGTTTTTAGGAATGAAGCCATCAAAGAGGGTGTATAAAGGCTTTATATTTATCTTAACGTTTAATAACTAATTGAAAATCAATGATTAAATTAGCGTTTTTAGGAAAATTGAAGAGATGAATTCCATCGAATATTAAAAAACATTACCTTCAAGCGCTTTTTTAAGCTGAATCCGGTAATACTTACCAATACGTTTGCGGCACAATGATCCGGATATTTGACGCAAATAATTAAAATAAAGGAGATTATATATGGCTTTTAAGAAAGATGTTGTAGAAATTATAGAACCAAAAGATGTTTTTGTAGGAAACCCCAAAGCAGAAGTTACGCTGGAAGAGTTTGGTGAATATGAAAGCGAGGCATGTGCCAAGGCAAATGAAATTGTAAAGAAATTATTGCTGGATTATGATGGACGAATCAGGTTTAATTTTCGTCACTTTCCGCTCACCAATATACATCAACGCAGCCTTAAAGCCGGAGAAGCGGCTGTTGCTACGGCCCAGGACGGAAAATTCTGGGAAATGCATAATATTTTATTTGCAAACCGCCGTAACCTAGGAACTACCAGTCTGAAACTTCATAGTAAAGAAGCGGGTGTTTCTAACAAGCGTTTCCTGGATGATCTTGTTAATGCTACTTATGGCTGGCAGGTGCAGGGTGATTTAAGGGAAGGATTGAACAGGGGTGTAAAAGATGTTCCCACGTTTTTTGTAAATGGTGAACTTGTTGCTAAAAACACTTACGAAGAATTGAGTAAGTCTATTGAAGCAGCATTAAAAAAAGTTAAGAAGAAGGCCCCTGCGAAAACGGCTGCGAAAGCACCGGCGAAACAAAGGGCATAATTTTCTAACCTCCGAAACACGGAGGTTT
>JBDSWG010000163.1:0-4874 GCA_039926825.1 Ferruginibacter sp. | reverse complement strand
CCTCAGCGAAACAGAAGCAAAACAATTAAATATATTATTAGATAAAATAAGGGGTAACAGCAATGGTTAAACGAATATTTACAACAGCTTTTTTATGGGTAATTTTTTTTCCTAACGCTGATGCGCAGCCGCGGCCGGAAATGCGGGCCGTCTGGGTGGCCACGGTGGATAATATTGACTGGCCCAGCAAACCCGTTGTGAGCAGCGCCGTGCAGAAAGAAGAATTTATCCGCCTGCTGGAAATGCATAAGCGCAATGGTATGAACACCTTAATTGTACAGAACCGCCCGGCGACAGATGCTTTTTATCCTTCCGCCCTGGAGCCCTGGAGCCAATGGCTTACTGGAGTTCAGGGGAAACCTCCTTACCCTTATTATGACCCATTATATTTCATGATAGACGAAACGCATAAAAGAGGCATGCAGTTTCACGCCTGGATGAATCCTTACCGGGCTGTTTTTAATATTAACCGCTCCTCTATTACCTCTAACCATATCACCCGCTTGCACCCGGAGTGGTTTCTGAATTACGGGGATAAAAAATATTTTGACCCTGGGAATAAAGAAGCCCAGAAACATGTGGCCGCCGTGGTAAAAGACGTGGTGAGCCGCTATGATGTGGATGCCATTCATTTTGATGATTATTTTTACCCCTATAGAATTGCCGGAAAAGAATTCCCGGACGGGACCAGTTTTGCAAAATATGGCAATGGCCTGGATAGAGAAGCCTGGCGCCGCAGCAATGTAGATTCTATCATTCTTACACTGGCTAAAGTGATAAAGAAAGCCAATAAAAAGATTGAATTCGGCATCAGCCCTTTCGGCGTTTGGCGCAATGCAGATAAAGATGCCGAAGGCAGTAATACAAAAGCAGGACAAACTAATTATGATGACTTGTATGCAGACATTCTCCTCTGGTTAAAAAACGGATGGATAGATTATGTAGCCCCGCAGTTATATTGGGAGTTTGGCCACAAAGCCGCACCTTATGAAGTACTGATTGACTGGTGGGCCAAACACAGCTATGGTAAAAAATGTTACATCGGCCTGGCCATATACAGGGCTAACAGCAACGAAGCCTGGAAAGATAAAACCCAGTTGCCACGGCAGATCCAGGCCATTCGCAATACGCCCAACATTCAGGGAATGGTATTTTTCAGCAGTAAAAGTTTTGTAAACAATCCCAATGGATGGAGCGACAGCCTGCGCTTAAATTATTTTAAAGATCCGGCTCCAGTTCCGCAGTAAATATTTTACCAGTAGAGGGGCTTTAACGCATTGGGTTTTTGCTCTAGGTAATTACAATAATCTAAAGATCCCAGGCGAAACCTGAATGGCAGGCCTGTGGCTGTTTCCAGTTTATATTCCTGCCGGCAAAAGAAACTGGGCCCGCTTAGCTGGCTGGCTGGTAGAAAGCGTAAAGATGGCGGGAAATACAGCGATGACCGATGACCTGCTTTTGAAGAATCCCTAAAATGAAGATTATTAAGCGATTGTGCAGGGGACTGGCTTACCGCAAAAATCATGCAAAGGCTAAAAATAATGCGGTATCCTATCATTTTTAAATTTTAGTAGTTGTAAATTTACACCCGCAACAGTTCTAATAATATTTTTTTCACCAGCAATACTTTTGATATGGCATTGCACCAGAGTTTACAGCAAAAATTATTGCAGAAATTGTCTCCCCAGCAGATCCAACTGATGAAGTTGCTGCAGGTACCTACGGCAATTTTAGAAGAACGGATTAAAGAGGAGATGGAAGAGAACCCGGCTTTAGAACAGGGAGAAGAAGGCCATGATGATGAATTTGAGCCGGAAGAGTTCCCGGAAGCCAGTGAAGATGATAAGCAACCCGATGGCAGTGAGGATGACTATGATAATATAGACATCAGTGAATACGTGCATGAAGGAGATGATGATGTAGGAGATTATAAATTGCGTGATGATAATTATCCTGAAACCGATGATAAGCGGGTAATTCCGCACAAGGTGGAAACCAGTTTTATAGAAACTATGTTATTGCAGGTAGGCATGCTTAAGCTTTCTGATCACGAGAAGAAAGTAGCCGTACATATTGTAGGTAGCCTGGATGACGATGGATACCTGCGTCGGGAAATCAGCGCCATTATAGATGACCTTGCCTTTCGCCAGAATGTAATCAGTACGGAAGAAGAAATCAGTGATCTTTTGTTACAGATTCAACACCTGGACCCACCCGGGGTGGGCGCACGCAGTTTACAGGAATGCCTGCTGCTGCAACTGGAGCGTAAAGCCGCCCAGGGAGACCATGTGGAACTGGCCATCAAAGTCATAGATAAATATTTTGATGAATTTACAAAAAAACACTACGAGAAAATTCAACGCGGCCTCAGCCTGGATAACCAGGAACTGCGGGATGTTATAGCCCAGATTGTAAAGCTGAATCCGAAGCCAGGAGGCAATGTGGGTGATAGTGGCAAAGGGGGCAACTACGTCATCCCGGATTTTTTTATCCTCAATAATAATGGCAAGCTGGAGCTTTCCCTCAACAGTAAGAATGCCCCGGACCTCCGCATCAGCGAAGGCTACCGGGATATGCTAAAGGATTATGACAGGGGCAATAAAAAAGACAAGCGCCAGAAGGAAGCCGTGCTCTTTATCAAGCAAAAAATTGACAGTGCAAAATGGTTTATAGATGCCATCAAGCAACGCCAGAATACCTTGCTCAATACGATGGAAGCCATCATGAATTACCAGCATGATTTCTTTCTTACCGGCGACGAAACAGATCTCCGGCCCATGATTTTGAAAGACATTGCCGAAGTTACCAACCTGGATATTTCTACCGTGAGTCGTGTGGCCAACAGTAAATTTGTGCAAACTGAATTTGGAACTTACCGGCTTAAATTTTTCTTTAGCGAGAGCCTGCAGACTGACAGTGGTGAAGAAGTAAGTACAAGGGAAGTGAAAAAAATACTTATGGACCTGATAGATGATGAAAGCAAAAAACATCCTTATAGTGATGAAAAACTTACTGAATTGCTCCAGGAAAAAGGATATAATATTGCCCGCCGCACCGTTGCAAAATACCGGGAGCAATTAAACATTCCTGTGGCCCGGCTGAGAAAAATTCTATAATTTATTTTTTTGAACAACAGTTTGCAACATACTCACCGGCCATTGCAAAGTGCCTGGGCTGTCATAGTCTCCTGGGTATTTCACCCCTTATTTATTCCGCTGTATGCAACGGCATTTCTTTTATATATTCATCCTTCTTTTTTTTCCGGATTTTCTGCTCTTGCAAAAAAGCAGGTCATGCTCATTACCTTATTGAATGGCGTGTTCTTTCCCCTCCTCACGGTAGCGTTATTAAAGGGCCTTGGATTTATATCGTCTATTTATATGCGTACCAGCCGTGACCGCATCATTCCATACATTGCCTGCAACATCTTTTTTTTCTGGACATATACTATTTTTCATAAGCAGGAAAATTATCCTGAAATTCTTTCATCTTTCTGGCTGGGAATTTTCCTGGCTTCCAGTGCTGCATTGCTCCTGAATATTTATATGAAGGTGAGTATGCATACCATTGGTGCCGGTGGATTACTGGGATTATTTCTTTATTTATCCTTTCAGCAGGATATGCTTATGACCTGGCCTTTCTCTGCAGTGTTGCTTACTTGTGGCCTTGTTGGTACTGCCCGGCTTTTTTTAAAAAGTCATAATGAGGCAGAAATTTATGTGGGTTTTATAACCGGTATATTATCACAGCTTATCGCCGCTTACATCATTCTGTAAATTGAAGAAGCCCCGTCCAATATCGGGGCTCTTCGTTGTCCTGTAGTGCCTAACAAAAATGGGTGGTGACGGAACCTTTATGGAGTCACCGAAAATTTGGGATGATTCATTTAACCAATAAGAGGAGAATGCCTTTTCGGCTGCAAATGCCCGTTAGGTAGGCATGTGGGGAGTTCTTTTCTTGTGGTTTTTCATATTGCATTTACAATTTGTAAATGCTCGTATATAGCGTAATAAACTGTTGATTTATTGTGTATAACAAATAAATATTTATTTTTTTAAACACACAATAAAAAAAATAAAATATAACTGTAAGGGTTAAACGATTTCCGGGCGGGCGCCCGAAATATTTGTTTTATGAAGAGAGCGGTAGGCAATTACCGCACTGATTCCCATGAGGATGGAACCCAGCAAAAACGCTGCCCCGGAGAAATGAACGGGTGCATCGGGTTTCGTGTAATAAGCGAACAAGCCCGTCATAAGCGGGGGACCAACAATTGACGTCAGGCTGATAAGGCTGGTAAGGGCTCCTTGTAATTCTCCCTGTTCACTTGCACTTACTTTCGCACTCATAATAGACTGCAAAGCCGGCCCGGAAATTCCACCGAGGCAATATGGAACCAGGAAAACAAACATCATCCAGCTTTGCGAAGCAAAAGCAAACAGCATAAGGCCTATGCTATACATGGTAAGGCCCACGTACACAGATTTTTCATTACCGAGTTTCGGGTTTATGTAACGGATTAATCCTCCCTGCACGATAGCCACTAAAGCACCCACCACACCCAGCGATATGCCAATCATTTTTTCTGACCAGTCAAACTTTTCTATGGTAAAAAATGTCCAGTTACTTTGCACGGCGTGCGCCGCAATATAAATAAGCATGAAAGAAATAACGAGCCCGCCCAGGTTAGGATATTTTTTCAGGTGCAAAAGAGAGCCGATAGGGTTAGCCCGTTTCCAGGAAAAATTTCGACGGTTTTCTTTAGCTAACGATTCCGGCAACACGAAGTAGCCATATATACAATTTAGAAAACTTAACCCTGCCGCTACAATAAAAGGTACGCGTGTGCCAAAGCTCCCCAGTAATCCACCTAA
>JBDSWG010000162.1:0-5464 GCA_039926825.1 Ferruginibacter sp. | reverse complement strand
TGGCATTCGTGTTTCATGCTACCGCCCAGGATCGTGTTGTATCCGGACGAGTAACTGATGAAAAAGGCCAACCAGTATCCGGCGTTTCCGTTTATTCTGCAAGTGCAAAAGCGGGTACCCAAACAGGAAGTGATGGTACATTTAGTTTGAACCTTCCAGCTTCAGCAAAATCCCTGACATTTAGTTCTGTAAACTTTGTGACCCTGACCCAGAATTTTACCGGCAACTCTGTAAACGTACGCCTTGTAAGCAGCGATACGAAACTTACGGAAGTAGTCGTTACTGCCTTAGGCATTAAAAGAGATAAGCGTTCCCTGGGTTATGCAACGCAGACAATTAAATCTGATGAAATTGCTGACCGTGGAGAATTGAACGTAATTAATGCTTTACAGGGTAAAGTTGCCGGTGTAAGTATTACAGGTGCCAGTGGTGCCGCCGGTGCTTCTACTAATATTAATATAAGGGGTATAACATCGTTTAATGGGAATAACCAACCTCTCTTCGTTATAGATGGTATTCCCATTAGTAATGATGTGGACAGAACTTCAAATACGTTATTTGATAACCAGCCAGCAAACCGTGCCTTAGATATAGATCCAAATAATATTGAGTCTATCAATATACTGAAAGGGCCAGCGGCCTCTGTATTGTATGGCTCCAGAGCTTCTGCCGGTGCAATTATTATTACTACAAAAAAAGGCGGCACCAAAGGTGGAAAGGCTGAAATAATTTTGAGCAGTTCTTATGCTTTCCAGAATGTATACGGTACACCAGCAGTGCAAAATGAATATGGCCAAGGCCTAGGCGGCATTTACAACCCGGTAAGTACAAGTTCATGGGGACCGCGGTTTGATGCTACGCCTACAGTGGCTAATGGCCTTATAGTGGGGGGTGTTACTCAAAAATACCAGGCTTACCCAACCAATATTCAAGACTTTTTTGAGCAGGGAAATATCTGGGATAACAGCCTGTCCATTAATGGTGGTGATGCAAAACAGAATTTTAATTTTTCTATCGGCAATTCTAAAAATGTCGGCATTTTGCCAAGTAATGGTTTAAACCGGACCAACGTGAAATTTGGCGCCAATACGGTTATAAAAGATAAATTATCATTGGGTGGTTCTATCACGTTCACCAATAGTTTGCAAAGAGGTATTGTGGGTGGTAATGGGGGAAGCGCCTTAGGGGTATTGGCAGGCCTGTCCCGTTCAATAGATCTTACTTCTTATAAAACGAATGGTACGTATAAGAATCCCAACGGAAGCAATAATTTTTTAGTTCCAAACGTAGAAAATCCGTATTTCGGCGCATTTGAGAATACAACTAAAAGTAATGTTTACCGTTACCTCGGCAACTTTAACCTGGGTTATGAATTAACCAACTGGTTAAACATTGGCTACCGACTGGGCTTAGACGCTTATACGGATCGCCGCAAGCAGGTATATGCCGTAACTTCCATTCGTAACCCAGCAGGGCAGGTTATAGAAAATACATTGTTTCGCAGCGAGGTGAATGGTGACCTTATTGTTACAGCAAAAAAGAATAATCTATTTACAAACAATTTGAATCTAACTGCACTGGTAGGCCAGAACTTCAATCAACGTAAGTTTCAGAATGTATTTATCCAGGGAGATGGATTTGCCTTTCCAGGTTTTTACAACGTGAGCAATGCGACGGTTCTTACCAATGGTACTTCGGAAGGCAATACAACACAACGCTTATTAGGATATTATGGGCAGGCATCATTTGCTTACAATAATTATTTGTTTCTTGAATTTACGGGCCGTGCAGATCAGTCCTCTACACTTCCAAAAGAAAACAATACTTACTTCTACCCAAGTGTAAGTGCAGGATATGTGTTTACGGATGCGTGGAAGATAAAATCTAAAGTATTTAACTATGGTAAACTTAGAGGAAGTATTGCTAAAGTGGGCCGTGATGCCCCTCCTTACCAGTTGAACAACGTATATGTAGGCGGCGGATATGGTAATAATGTTGCGGCGTTCTCTTTCCCGCTGACACTGGCAACTGGTGCTTTGGCTGGTTTTGGTACCAGTTCCCGGATTGCACCTATTAAACCATTGACTCCGGAGTTTACCACCTCTTACGAAGGAGGTATCAACCTTGGCTTCTTAAACAATCGCATCACTTTAGATGTTGCGATGTTTAATCAGAAAAGTACAGACCAGATAATAAATGTAGCGCTTGCGCCTTCTACGGGATATAACAGCAAAACAACAAACATTGGAGAGCTAAGAAATAGGGGGATAGAGATTTTGTTAAATGTAGCGCCTCTTTCCAGCAAAGATTTGCGCTGGGATATTTCATACAATTTTACTCGTATCCGGAACAAGGTAATATCAATCTCTCCGGGTATTGAGAGTTTCTCTATTACTGGCAATGCCTTTACAGGTTCCGTACCTTCTATAAAAGTAGGCCAGCCATATGGTGTCATCCTGGGTGGGGTTATTCCCCGTAATGCTGAAGGTTTCAGGTTGATAAACCCTGCAACGGGTTTATATATGCCAAATGTAGCCGGACAGGTTCTGGCAAATCCTAACTCCGATTATAGTATGGGCTTAACCAATAATCTAAAATACAAAAATTTAAGCCTGGGCATTACCACAGACTTCACGAAAGGTGGGCAGATACTTTCTTTCACATCCGGGTTGTACAAATCCCGCGGCGTGTTAGATATCACAGCTGTTGACAGGGAGAGCCCACGTATCCTGGATGGCGTAATTGAAGTGAGCCCTGGAAAATATATTCCAAATAACATCCAGATTTCATCCCAGAGTTACTGGGGAGTTTTAGGGGGCCTTCAGAGTGAGTTTAATGTTTACGATGCTACAGTATTACGGTTGCGGGAAATTTCTTTGGGTTATGACATTCCCTCTAATGGAAAATTCGTAAAAGGCTTACGCTTTTCAATATTTGGCCGCAACTTATATTATTATGCGCCGAATGCCATATTTGATCCTTCTGTAAATACACAAGGCGCCGGGAACATCCGTGGCCTGGAATTGCAAAGCGCTCCAAATGCCCGTACCATAGGGGCGAATATTAAATTTACATTCTAGTACAAACAAATCATTAAGATGAAAAAACTACTTTTTATAATTTTAGCCGCGGCCCTTTTTACGTCGTGTAAGAAAGGTTTCCTGGACGTAAATACTACGCCAAACAATCCTACAGTGGTTCCACCTTCAGTTATTTTACCGAACACCACTATCGGTATCGCCTTTGCCAACGGCAATGACCTTAACCGGGCGGCATCTGTGCTGGTTCAGCATACTGCAGGCGTAGCCAACCAGGTTAGAGATTACGATTTGTTTAACCTGGATGGTGCTTTTGATAACCAATGGAATGGAGAAATTTATGGTGGTACCTTAAATAACCTGGAGGTACTGATTAAAGATTATTCTGTTACAAGCCCGTTGTATTCCGGTTTTGCCAAACTTGAAAAAGCATACATTATATCTCTCGCCACAGATTTGTGGGGCGCAGTACCCTACTCACAGGCCGGTAAAGGACTGTTATTTGAAACACCGCGTTTTGATAAACAAGAAGACATCTACCAGGGGGATAGTGCCCTCCAGATACAGAGTCTTTTTAACCTGGTGAAAGAAGGCATTGCTGACATCAGGAAGCCAAGTTTATTAAAGCCATTAAACGATGATATTGTTTACAAAGGGGATACATCTAAATGGATTCGTATGGCGAATACATTATTATTGAAATTTGCCATTCAGATTTCTAACCGAAATCCTGTACTGGCTAAATCCACCATTGCTTCGGTAATTGCTGGTAACTATTATATAAATTCTAATACTCTGGATTTTGAAGTGCCGTTCGCTTCCGGCGTAGGAAACAGAAACCCGATATTCGATTTTAATAACAATTTGAGGACGGGTGATATGATGCTAAGTTCGAGGTTACTTACTTTATCACGAAGTTTAAATGATACAGTGCGGCTGGCAAAATATTTCACTAAACCTACGGGTCAATTCGTCGCTTTCAATAATGGTACCACGGCTGCTGCGCCAGCATTGGCTACACGCTCCAAGTATAATACGTATTTAACCGGTACGGGTGAAGCGCCTATTCGTTTGCTCACATTTTTCCAGGTCAACTTCATACTTGCAGAATCTGCATTAAAATTAGGCACCGCAGGTAATGCCAATACATACTACCAGGCAGGCATAACCGCAAATATGCAAAAGATTGGTATGACAGCAACAGAAATAAGTAATTACTTTGCGACTAACCCAACTGTAGTTACTTTAACTGGTACTTTGAATGAGCAGCTTCAGCAAATCATCACACAGAAATACATTGCCTGGATTGGTAATGGTATAGAAGCGTACAATGATTACCGCCGTACGGGCTACCCGATATTGGATCTTCCCTTGAACACGCAGGGCGATAATCCAAACGTTATACCAACGAGGTTTCCTTATACACCTGCAGAACTTGCCCGCAACCCGAATGCACCGAAGCCACGCCCTAAAACGGATGTGAAACTTTGGTTTGCATTATAAATTTCTTAAGAACTAAAAAATAAAAATGAAAAATATATTATCCCTGCGTTTTATCGCCTTGCCGGTTCTGGTGCTTTCTCTTTTTGTTTCGTGTAAAAAAGAAGATGGCCCTTTGAGTGATAGTAAACCCGCAGTACCAGTAATTGTATCTAATGCCATTGCTTTCCGCCCGGAGCCCACTGTTAGTTTTTCAAAAGCCGCTGTAGTAAATGGTGTAACTGCACCCATCCAGATAGTATTAACAATACCTTCCTCATCAGGCAGAACAATAAAGGAAATTACCAAAGTAGCAGCCTCTACCAGTTATACCGCTATTCAAAGCACGGGAACAACAGGTTTTTATACAACAGGACCAATTGCTGCCAGCGGCACATCAGTGACTTTTAATACCACCGCAGCAGAATATACAGCCAAAACAGGACAGGCAATAACAGCTACCAATACGGAGCTTGGCCGCCGTTTTTATTTCATGTTAACACTAGATGATGGGTCGGTCATTATTACGGAAGCCGTTCGTGTGCTTGTTCAGGATTAAACTATTTCAAATTTAAAATATCAGGGCTAAAGCAGGAATGTTTTAGCTTTTTTTGTTTGGAAATTGCATGAGCAATGCCAGGCAGATGCTCCGCTCAGCAGGACAGCAATGATTTTTCATTGGTCTTATATTGAGCATTGAAAAATGAATCTCGGAGTTATTACTGAACGAATTTAAAATCATCCATATCATGCAGAACAACCAGGCAGTAAACAAATCCTTAATATTTAAGGCAACAATTTCTTCAGCGTTGCTGCCAGATCCGGGCCCCTTAGTTCGGTTGCAATAATTTTTCCTTCCGGGTCCAGTAAAACATTATAAGGAATGCCATTAAAATTGTAAGTACTTACGGCAGCGCTGTTCCAACCTTTGAGATCACTGATGTGCG
>JBDSWG010000161.1:0-5787 GCA_039926825.1 Ferruginibacter sp. | reverse complement strand
ACAAACATTGCGCACATAACCGGCTTTGGCATTGGATAAACCGATGCTGCGCAATTCTTCAATCGGCATAGCCAGTATCATTTTCGGAGACGGGGTTTTGGGACCGAACAATGCCAGGAATCTTTTATAAATAACATCGGCCACTTTGGTACTCAATTGCTGGCTGATGATGGCCTTGCACAAGAACAGGTAAAGATTTTTACGTTGTAATAAAACCCAGGCCTCCTGCTTTGACAATATGCGGTAAAGTTTTTTATCTTTTTTAAAATGCGGGAGGTAGTGCACCGTATATATTTTTAAAAAGTAAAAGGAATTAAAGCAGATATTTCTTCCAGGTATTGTTTATCGGTTTCATCAAAGCTATCCAGCTCTCTGCTATCTACATCTAAAATCGCCCATACGGTACCGTTATGAAAGAGGGGCACAACTATTTCTGAGCGTGAAACACTGCTGCAGGCGATGTGTCCCGGAAATTTTTCCACATCCGGAACAATAAGGGTAGCAGCTTGCTGCCAGGCTTTACCACATACGCCACGGCCGGGCTGTATACGGGTGCAGGCCACAGGGCCCTGGAATGGTCCCAACACAAGTTCATCATTTTTCACCAGGTAAAATCCTACCCAGAGCCAGTTGAATTGTTCTTTAAGCGCAGCCGCTACATTAGCCAGGTTGGCAATAAGGTCTGTTTCGCCCGTTAATAAACCCTGCACCTGCGGTAAAAGATTTTGGTAATTTTCTTTTTTTGATCCGGTGGAAATAAATAAGTCATCTGCCATAAAGCAAAGGTAGAGAGATAGGCAGTATAGTTGCAAAAATGACCCGCCGGTTATTGAACCCTTTCTATAGCTTCCAGGAGTTGTTGCATACTAAAGGGTTTGGCAAGGAAAGTATTTGCCCCGGCGCTACATGCAATTTCATCAATGCCCTGCAAAGCAGAAATGAGAATGACGGGAATATGCGCTGTTTTTTTGTGGGCTTTCAATTTTTTACAAACATTAGCACCATCATCCAAACCGAGGTTATTATCCAGGATAATAATATCCGGCAGCGGATCTTCCTGTAGGAATTTCATGTCGCCATCATTCTCTGAAGTTACATTGTAGCCGGAAGCACCCAGGATTAAGCCCACTATTTCTACTGTGCTTTTATCATCATCCATTATATGTATATGCCGGGCCAGATTCATGTTATTGCTTTATAATTTTTGACAACCAGTCCTGAATTAAAAAACTTTCGTAACCTTTTTGCTGAAGGTATGAAAAGAGTTTTTTCTTCCTGCTGAAAATGTTCTTTTCTTTTTTCAGCAAAACCCATTTTGTTTCTGCCAGCTTATTTAATTGTACTTGATAGGCCTCATCATCCAGGCTGTTGAGTGCTGTAGCAATGCATGCAGCACTTACTCTTTTTTGCTGCAGGCTATATTTTATTTT
Organism: Ferruginibacter sp.; assembly: GCA_039926825.1. GTDB lineage: Bacteria > Bacteroidota > Bacteroidia > Chitinophagales > Chitinophagaceae > Ferruginibacter. Next base: position 4,357 of record JBDSWG010000161.1, on the reverse strand, counting down.
CATCTTGCCCCATTGATTAATGCGGAATTTTCCTCCGGCATAAGCCAAGGCAAACCGTTCTTCATTGAGATAATTTTCTTCAATAAGCCGCCCGATAATTTCTTCTACTTCGTTTGGATACAGACCAAAGCTGTAGAGTTTTTCCCGGGTTTCCTGGTGGGTTCTTTCCTGGTAGGCGCAGTAATGAGCAATCTTTTGAATGGCGGCGTCTACCCCTATATTTTTTTGCTTCATCATAGCCAACGCCCTTTAGCAAAAATCATACTTTAATATAAATTTTACGCCTGTGTAATTGCCAGGCTATAAACCACATCATGGTGATAAAGCACAACGCATAGAGGAGGGAACCTGCCCGGGGATCCTGGAATAAGGGTCGGCAGACATGTTCAAAAAACCAGTTAAAAGGCGTCAGGAATTTTGGTTTTCCTTCGGCATCAACCCCATTTGGAATGCGGATAAGCCCCTGCGCCCGCGGCAGTATGCCACTCAGCATAAAAATGAACAAGGCATTCTTTCCGAAGACATCGAAAAATTTAGTAACCACCCCTGTCTTTTTCCGGAACTCGATGAGATAAATCATGAAAGCTAAAATGAGCATGGCCAGACCGGTGGTGTACACGGTATAGCTGCTCGTCCAGATTTTTTTATTAATTGGGAAGGCCATATCCCAGATGAAGCCGGTGAAAATTAAAATGCAGGCGGCGACAAAAAGGCCATTGACCATCTCTGCTGTTTTTCCTTTTTGTACAATATACATACCGGCAAAATAGCCGAAGATTACCTGCACCACAGCGGCGGGCAGGCTCATAAAACCTTCCGGATCAAATGCGGCACCTTCGCCGTGGTACATATGGCTTTCGCCTAATATTTTCATGTCTAGGGCTGTACCAAACCAACCCGTGAAACTGTAGGGGTCGGCAGGATTCCCAACCAGACATATAAACCAATAAGCCAGTAATATAAATACACTAACGACATAGGCACCACGAATTTTAAAAATATGTATGATGGCTGAAGCGAAGAAATACGCCAGGGCAATCCGCTGCAGCACACCCAGCAACCTCAGGCTATGATAATTACGGCCTACGAGTTCGCCGTCTGCGGTCCATTTTATAAATGGGAACCAGTTCAGGAAAATTCCAATGAGGAAAATAAGGATGGTACGACGGATAATTTTGCGCCAGAACCGGGCATCGCCAGAAGCTTCCATGCGGCTGAAAACAAAGGCCATGGCATTGCCTACGGCAAAAAGAAAAAACGGGAAAACGAGGTCAGTGGGTGTGAGGCCATGCCAGGGTGCATGCTCCAGCGGCGGATAGATATAGCTCCAGCTACCGGGGTTATTCACTAAAATCATCAAGGCCACTGTAGCTCCCCGGAAGACGTCCAGGGAATAAAAGCGCTGGTTATTCATGATTTAAAAGTAAATACTTATCTATGAATGCCGTAAAATATTTTAGGCTTTTTCGCTCAGTTCCAGCCAGCGCATTTCTTTTTCGTCCAGGCTGGAAAGAATAATGCTGATGCGGTCTGCCGCAGCCTGCAGTTCAGTATAAGGTAAATTATTATTCATTTTTTCTTCCAGGGATTTTTTTTCATCCTGCAATGATGGCATTTCTTTTTCCAGTTTCTCCAGTTCTTGTTTTTCCTTAAAGCTGAGTTTTTTTGTTGTATTTACACTTAGTGCCTGTTGTAGAGGAGCAGGTTTTTTTTCTTCCGGATCATTATGCTCTTTCATGATTTGAGATGCATTCAGGCTGGGTAATCCCCTGGCAACAGCTTCCCTATACTGAGAATAATTACCGGGGAAATCTCTGATGATGCCATCACCTTCAAACACAAAGAGATGATCCACCATCCTGTCCATAAAATACCTATCGTGGCTTACGATGAGGATGCAGCCGGGGAAATCCATGAGGAATTCTTCTAATGTGCGCAAGGTTTGCAAGTCCAGGTCATTGGTCGGTTCATCCAATACCAAAAAGTTTGGGTTGGTAAATAGAACACTTAATAAATGCAGGCGACGTTTCTCACCCCCGCTCAGTTTACTCAAGGGTGTATATTGTTGCTCTGCAGAGAACCCGAATTTTTCCATAAACTGGCTGGCAGAAATTTTACTGCCATCTGCCAGCGGGAAATATTCTGCCATGGCTTTTACAAATTCAATGGCTCTTTTATCTTCTTTATACACCAGGCCATCCTGGCTGAAGTTTCCAAAAACAACGGTATCACCATGATTAATTTTACCGCTATCGGGCAGTTCCTGGTGCAGCGCTATTTTTAAAAAAGTTGTTTTGCCTACACCATTTTTACCGACTACGCCAATACGCTCTCCCCGCTTGAAAGTATAATCAAAGCCTTTCATAATAGGCAGGTCACCATAGCTCTTATACACTTTTTTCAGTTCCAGTATTTTGCCGCCCAGCCGTGTCATTTTCACTTGCAGGCTGAGTTCTTCTTTTTCTTTTTGTTGTTTTACGCGGTCTTCCACGTCTGTAAAAGCATCCTGCCGGCTCTTGCTTTTTGTAGTGCGTGCCTTGGGCTGCTTGCGCATCCATTCCAGTTCTTTGCGGTAAATGTTTTTATCTTTCTGCAATTCACTCTGCTGCACTTCCAGCCGCAAGCTTTTCTGTTCCAGGAAATAATCGTAGTCCCCTCTATACACGTACACTTTTTCTTCATCTATTTCCACTATTTCATTGCAGACCGCATCCAGGAAATAGCGATCGTGGGTAACAAGAAGCAAGGTTATTTTGTTTGCCGCCAAATGTTCTTCCAACCACTCAATCATGCTTACATCCAGGTGGTTCGTAGGCTCATCCATAATGAGCAGGCAACGTCCCTCGTGCAATTGTGTTTCTATAAGCGCCTGGGCCAGGGCCACCCTTTTTTTCTGGCCACCACTCAGGTTACCCATCTTTTCATTAAGGTGATGGAGGTTCAGTTTACCGAGAATCTGCTTGAGGTCACTTTCAAAATTCCAGGCATCGGCATCATCCAGGCCTGCCATAAGGTCTGCCAGTTTATCGTGGTCATCGGAGCCCTGCTCTAAAAATATTTCATATTGTTTCACTAGCCTTACCACGGGGTTATCCAGGCGCAGCACATTATCCCAGATGGTCTGCTCCGGGTTAAAATCGTGCTCTTGTTGCAGCATCACTGTTTTTACTGCTTTATGTACCCACACGATGCCGCTGTCCGGCACGTCCATACCGGCAATAATCTTCATAAGGGTAGTTTTACCACTGCCATTGCGGGCCACCAGGGCAATTTTGTCTCCTTCTTCTATGTTTAAGGTGATGTTTTTAAAGAGGGTGCGAATCCCGAAAGACTTGCTGATATTCTCAACCGAAGCATAATGCATGGCGCAAAGATAGACCGCAACGGGCAGATAGTTACCGCTGTACAAGGTTGCGAAAAGAATTAAACATATTTTTGCGGCTGCAAAAATACTCAATGGTCAATGAGTCAATAGTCAATGGTCAATGGTCAATGAGTCAACAGTTATTAGGTCAATGGACATTGGTCATTAGGTCAATAGCTTTGTGGAGAAAAAAGAAGAACAAATACTAAATAATAAAATTTAAACGCTGGAACCAGAAATTCATAACACGGCTATAATAGATGAAGGTGCACAAGTGGGTGAAAATACCCGCATCTGGCATTTTTGTCATGTTATGGGTAGCGCAATAATTGGAAACAACTGCATCCTGGGGCAAAATGTATTTATTGATAATAACGTCGTGATAGGCAATGGGGTAAAAATTCAAAATAATGTCTCCGTTTACAACGGCGTTGTAATAGAAGATGATGTTTTCATTGGCCCCTCCGTAGTTTTTACAAATGTTATTAATCCCCGCAGTTTTATTGAGCGCAAATTTGAATTCCTACCCACTATTATTAAAAAAGGCGCTACCATAGGTGCAAATGCGACGGTAATTTGTGGCAATGAAATAGGCCAGTATGCTATGGTAGGTGCCGGGGCTGTAGTTACAAACAATGTTTCACCTTACTCCGTTGTCATCGGCAACCCTGCCCGGCAATCCGGATGGGTAGACGAAAATGGGGAAAGACGTATGAAATAACCTGTCGCCTGTAAAATATTGCTGCAGGTATAAATGAAGAAATATATGATCACGGTTACAAAACCATATTTGCCCAATAAGGCATTGTTCGACACTTACATGAATGGCATCTGGGAAAGAGAATGGCTCACCAATAATGGCCCGTTGGTGCAGGAACTGGAAAAAAAATTAAAAGATTTGCTGGGCGTAAAGCATTTGTTTTTTACAAACAATGGTACTATCGCCATACAGATTGCGCTGAAAGCCCTGGGGCTGAAAGGTGAAATTATCAC
>JBDSWG010000160.1:0-41630 GCA_039926825.1 Ferruginibacter sp. | reverse complement strand
AAAAGAGGTGCCACACTGGCTTTCGGAACGTTTGGTTTAAAGGCTTTGGATAGTGTATGGCTTACCAGCAGGCAGATTGAAAGTGCCCGCCAGGCTATGACACGTCATATGAAAAGGGAAGGAAATGTTTGGATTCGTATTTTTCCTGATAAACCTATTACGGCCAAGCCTGCAGAGGTGAGGATGGGTAAGGGTAAAGGTAACCCTGAAGGTTGGGCAGCAATTGTACAGCCGGGACGAATTTTATTTGAAGCAGATGGTGTAACGGAGCAAGTGGCGAAAGAAGCATTTGCCCTGGCAGCCCAGAAGCTCCCGATTCTTACAAAGTTTATCGTAAGCCGCGATTTCCAGGCCTAAAATTATCAGCCTTAAATGGCTGAAGATATAAGCAGGAAATAAAAGACTGCGGATTATCAAAAAAATAAATAAAAGACCATGTCAAAGAAAGTTGATTTTCAAAAAAGCCTGAAGGATTTACCCGCGGCAGATTTACAAGCCCGGATACAGGAAGATGAACTGCGCCTGAAGAAATTAAGTTTTGCGCATTCTATATCTCCATTGGAGAATCCTCAAAGCATTCGTTCACTTCGCCGCGATGTGGCCCGGCTTAAAACACAATTAAAGAAAACACAAATTGGCGCATAAGCCATATAATTAATAAAGATGGAAGCAACAACAAACAGCGTGGACAGGAATTTAAGGAAAACCAGGATAGGCGTGGTTGCCAGCAACAAAATGGATAAAACCATTACGGTGCGGGTAGAGCGTAAAATCAAGCACCCTTTGTATGGTAAGTTCCTTAAGAAAACTTCTAGTTTTCATGCACACGACGAAAAGAATGAGTGTAGCATAGGCGATACCGTTAGGATAATGGAAAGCCGTCCGCTCAGTAAATTAAAGCGCTGGCGCCTGGTGGAAGTGATTGAGAAAGTGAAATAAAATGTTTGGGTGAGACGTATCTGGAAAATATAGAAAGGTAAAATATTAGAACATCTCAGTACTTAGTACTAAATACTCAGTACTCTAACTATAATAAAATGATTCAGCAAGAAAGCAGGCTCAATGTAGCCGATAACAGTGGAGCTAAAGAGGTACTATGTATCCGCGTATTAGGTAACAGTGGCCAGGATTATGCTAAGATTGGCGACAAGATCGTGGTTACCGTAAAGGATGCCATGCCTGCCGGTGGTATAAAAAAAGGTACTGTGAGCAAAGCCGTTATTGTACGCACAAAAAATAAGCTGCGCCGCCGTGATGGTTCTTATATCCGCTTTGATGATAATGCCGTGGTATTATTGAACAATGCTGATGAGCCGCGTGGCACCCGCATCTTTGGCCCGGTGGCCCGGGAGCTGAGGGATAAAGGTTATATGAAAATTATTTCCCTGGCGCCGGAAGTTTTATAAATAAACAACTTGCCCCGCAATAATACGTGGTACATGAGTTCCAATAATTATTGGATGACAAAAGATGATGACCAGGGATAATTTACTGGTTAACTATAAAGAAAAAAAGCTGAAAAGCGACATAATAAAATGAATACAAGATTTAAACCCAAGTTCAACATCAAAAAAGGCGATTCTGTTGTGGTGATTAGTGGTGAGGATAAAGACATGAAGAAGCCACGCAAAGTGCTCGAAGTTATCGTGGAGAAAGCGCGGGTATTAGTGGAAGGTGTGAACATCGTAACAAAGCACACCAAACCTACGGCCCAGAATACCAAAGGGGGTATTTTAAAAGTGGAAGCACCCATTGCCATCAGCAATGTTATGCTTTGGGATGCAAAAAGTGGCGGCCCTTCTAAAATCAAGCGCACCCGCGAAGATGGTAAACTAGTTCGTATAGCAAAAAAATCAGGGGAGGCAATTAAATAATGAGCACACAAACTAAAAGTCCCAGACTGGCAGATAAGTACAAACAGGATGTTGTACCTGCTCTCATGAAGAAATTCAGTTATAAAACTGTTATGCAGGCGCCAAGGCTGGAGAAAATCTGCCTTAACCGAGGTGTAAACGGTGCTGTAGCAGACAAAAAATTAATTGACGTAGCCATAGATGAACTGACGCATATCACTGGTCAGAAAGCTGTAGCTACTATGTCAAAGAAAGATATATCCAACTTTAAGTTGCGTAAGAACATGCCGATTGGCGCTCGTGTTACGCTGCGTGGAGTGAAGATGTATGAATTCCTGGACAGGCTGGTATCTGTATCGCTTCCACGCGTTCGTGATTTCAAAGGCATCAATGATAAGTCATTCGATGGCCGTGGAAATTATACACTTGGTGTAACAGAGCAAATCATCTTCCCGGAGATAGATATCGATAAGGTAAATAAAATTACCGGCCTGGATATCACTTTCGTTACGACAGCCAATACAAATGAAGAGGCTTTCGAATTACTGAAAGAATTGGGTATGCCTTTTAAAAATGTAAAGAAATAAATATTTGATAACCGGCTTTATCCCCGGTAAAACAATAAATAAAACAACAAAATAAATGGCAAAAAAATCAATTGAAGCCAGGCAGAGAAAAAGAGAAAAAATCGTGGCTCGCTACGCGGAAAAAAGAGCAGAGCTTAAAGCCGCCGGTGATTATGCAGCCCTGGACCTGTTGCCTAAGAACGCCTCACCCGTAAGGTTGAAAAACCGTTGCCAGCTTACCGGCCGGCCACGTGGTTACATGCGTCACTTTGGCTTAAGCCGTATAATGTTTAGGGATATGGCGCTCTCAGGTAAAATACCTGGGGTGAAGAAAGCCAGCTGGTAAGGCATTGCAGGAAATTCCTGCAGCTTAACCAACATCATCCTGAACAGGATATCGCATTGTAAAAATTTATTAAATCAATTAACAGCACATAACAATGGTTACTGATCCAATTGCAGATTTTCTTACCCGCATACGTAACGCCCAGATGGCGAACCACCGTATTGTGGAAATTCCTGCAAGTAATTTAAAGAAACGCATTACAGAGATACTTTACGAAAAAGGCTACATTCTGAAATATAAATTTGAAGAGGATAGCAAACAAGGTCTTATTAAAATAGCCTTGAAGTATGATGCTGCTACCAAACTGCCTGCCATCCAGAGCCTGGAGAGGGTAAGCCGCCCGGGCTTGCGTACGTATTCCAAGCCGCAGGATTTTAAAAGGGTAAAGAATGGTTTAGGTGTCGCCATCGTTTCTACCAGTAAAGGTGTAATGACGGATAAAGAAGCGAAGGCGCAGAATGTAGGTGGTGAAGTGCTTTGCAACATATTCTAATTATCGCTTACGGCTCGCCGTGAGTAAAAGAAATTTTGTCAATACATTAAGCTGAAACTATACTAAGCTGACCGGTTGATAAAAAATATAAACGTTTTAAATAAAATATTATGAGTCGTATAGGAAAAAAGCCCGTTACCATTCCTTCGGGGGTTACGGTTTCTGTTGATAAGAATAACCTGGTTACGGTGAAAGGCCCAAAGGGAGAATTGAAGCAGGCAATGGACAGGGATATTAAAGTGGACATCCAGGATAATGCAGTGGAACTCGGCCGCCCGACGGACCAGATTCGTCATCGTGCCATGCATGGTTTGTATCGCTCTCTCATAGATAATATGGTGAAGGGTGTTACAGAAGGATTTACTAAGCAAATGGAACTTGTGGGTGTAGGTTATAAAGCCGCCAGCCAGGGTAACCTGCTTGATTTGTCTTTAGGCTATTCTCACAATATTGTTTTCGAAATTCCGAAAGAACTTACTATAGCGACCCAGCAGGATAAAGGTAAAAACCCAATCATCACCCTCACGAGCATAGACAAGCAATTGCTTGGACAGGTTTGTGCTAAAATACGCAGCCTGCGCAAGCCGGAGCCGTACAAAGGTAAAGGTGTGAAATTTGTTGGTGAAGTACTGAGAAGGAAAGCAGGTAAGTCAGCGGGTAAGTAAGGTTGATTGGTTGATCAGTTGAGTAGTTGATTAAGATTTGTTGAGTGATAATAATCAATAAATAGTAATCAATCACAAAGCCTGGTCTTAAATCTAAAATCTTCTATCTAAAATCTAAAATAAATTCCCGGCAGTATCGGGAAATAAATAAAAATAAGATGAACAACAAATCAAGTGCAAGGCAGAAAATCAGGTACCGCATCCGTAAAAAGATTACAGGTACATCAGCCAAGCCACGCCTGACCGTTTACCGCAGTAATGCAGATATTTATGCGCAGTTGATAGATGACGCTACCGGTACAACCCTTGCTTCAGCATCATCCCGCCAGAAAGATATTACAGCACAGAAAGCACCCAAGGTAGATAAAAGCAAAATGGTTGGAGAAGCCATTGCCCGCAAAGCCTCGGAACTTGGAATTGCAGATGTCGTATTTGATCGCAGTGGGTATATTTATCATGGCCGTGTAAAAGCAGTTGCTGAAGGCGCCCGTGAAGGTGGATTGAAATTTTAAAATTTCTACCCGGAAATAAATTCCGGGACGAACAATACTTAATATCAAATCTTAAAAAGATTTAAATGTCAAATGTAATTTTAAATAAAATGAAAGCCGGCGACCTGGAACTTAAAGAAAAGGTAGTTGCTATTAATCGTGTGGTGAAGACAACCAAAGGCGGCCGTGCATTCAGTTTTTCTGCTTTAGTGGTTGTAGGAAATGAAGCAGGCGTGGTAGGCCATGGCCTGGGTAAGGCTAAGGAAGTACAGGAAGCTATCACCAAGGGTATTGAAGATGCAAAAAAGAACCTGATAAAAGTTCCGATAATGCATGGCACTATCCCCCACGAGCAACTTACGAAAGTTGGTGCTGCGAAAGTTTTGATTAAGCCAGCTGCCCAGGGTACTGGTGTGATTGCCGGAGGTAGTATGCGTGCGGTTTTGGAGAGTGCAGGTATAACAGATGTTCTGGCAAAGAACCTTGGTTCTGCCAACCCTCATAACGTGGTTAAAGCAACTGTACAGGCATTAGCCACTTTACGTGAACCCATTGCTGTAGCAAAGACACGCAACATTTCTTTGAAGAAAGTTTTTAACGGATAAGATTAGTCAATGGGCATTCAGTCAATGGTCAATGGTCATCTGTCAATAGATATTAGACTTTAGATGATAGATAATAGACAATAGACGAAAGACAATAGACAAAAGGCAATAGTCAATAGATAATAGACTTTAGATGATCGATAATAGATCAAAAAGGAAGCAGGAGGCATCAATGACAAATGTCTTAATGACCAATGACTAATGACCAATTTCTTACTGACCAATGTCTCAATGACTAATGACCAGTACAAATGACCATTTAAAGATTTCAATTATGAAAAAAATAAAAGTAACCCAGGTAAAAAGTGTGATAGACAGGGCGGAGCGCCAAAAGCGTACCATGGTTGCCCTTGGCCTTCGGAAAATGAATGCATCAGTGGAAGTAGAAGCTACCCCACAGATACTTGGTATGGTGCGTAAAGTGCATCACCTGGTAAAAGTTGAAGAAGCATAATATTTTAAATCTTAATCGCTATTTGTATTTTTCATTTAGCGTTTAAAATTTGGCATTTATATTTATAAAAAGCGAGGGGTGATTCCCCGTTAAGTTTAAAATCACAAAAAATGAATTTACATACTTTAAGGCCAGCAAAAGGGGCTACACACAAAGGAATAAGAATTGGACGCGGTGAAGCCAGTGGTAAAGGTGGTACCTCTACAAAAGGTAACAAAGGTGGACAAAGCCGTGCCGGTTACAAAAGCAAGAAAGCCCACGAAGGTGGCCAGATGCCTATCCAGCGCCGTCTTCCAAAGCGTGGTTTCACGAACATTAACCGTGTAGAATACAAGGTCTTCAACCTGGGCCAGTTTGATATGTATGCTGAAAAATATGGCATTACAGAATTCTCCCTGGAAAATCTTTATATCAATGGACTTATCAGTCAGAAGGATAATGTGAAAGTTTTGGGTAACGGTGAGTTGACGGGTAAATTTACTTTCAAGGTAAATGCTATGAGCAAGAAAGCGAAAGAAGCTATCGAAGCAGCTGGCGGTACTGTAGAAATAATAAAATAATTTTACGATATTTGCCCGGCCTGTCCGCCGGCAGGGCAGGCGCACTCAGATGCGCCTTTATTTTTGAGCGCATAACAATTAAAACCGACTTAACGCTGTGAAGAAATTCATTACAACATTAAAAAATATCTGGAGCATAGAGGAGTTGCGCAAGAAAATCATTTTCACCTTATTGCTCCTGTTCGTCTATCGACTCGGTTCATTCATTGTATTACCGGGTATTGATCCCAATAAATTAGGCAATCTAACCCAAAGTGCTTCCTCAGGTATGCTGGGCCTTTTAGATGCTTTTGTAGGCGGTGCCTTTTCCAAAGCTTCCATCTTTGCCCTGGGTATCATGCCGTATATCTCTGCGTCAATCTTTATGCAATTGATGACCATCCTGGTGCCACAAATGGCTAAAGTGCAAAAAGAAGGGGAGAGCGGACGTAAGAAAATTAACCAGTGGACACGTTATTTAACCGTTATAGTTACTGCCTTCCAGGCTGCAGCTTATATTGGTTACCTGAAAAGCCCGGGAAATGCGGAAGCATTAATTCCAGCTTACGGAAATTTCTTTTGGATATCTACAGTTATAATACTTACTGTGGGCACGTTATTCGTAATGTGGCTGGGTGAAAAAATAACAGATAAAGGTTTAGGTAATGGTACTTCTATCATTATCATGATTGGTATCCTTGCTCGATTTCCGCAATCCATCGGCCAGGAGTGGGCGGCTCGTATTACTCGTGGTGCCGGCGGCCTTTTAATCATGTTGGTAGAAGTAGTCTTCCTCATTGCAGTAATTATGGGCCTTATCATGCTGGTTCAGGGGGTACGAAAAGTACCGGTGAATTATGCCAAACAAATTGTTGGTAACCGCCAGTTTGGTGGTGCCCGAAATTTTCTTCCATTAAAGGTGAATGCGGCCGGTGTAATGCCCATCATTTTCGCCCAGGCTATTTTGTTTTTGCCAACCATCTTTACAGGTTTTACAGGTGATGGCTGGGCCCGCTATTTTACGGATCATACAAACATTGTTTATATGATTGTGTATTCTATTTGTGTTATCGGTTTTACTTTTCTTTATACGGCACTTATCTTCAATCCTAAACAGATGGCAGATGAATTAAAGCGTAACAATGGTTTCATTCCAGGTGTGAAACCCGGCCAGCCTACAGCAGATTATATTGGAACCATCATGGACAGGATCACCCTGCCAGGTGCGGTACTGCTGGCTTTTGTAGGTATTTTACCTGGCATATTCCAGTTGACTTTCGGCATGACGCAGAATTTTGCTACGTTTTTCGGTGGTACATCTCTCCTCATTATGGTGGGTGTAATACTGGATACATTGCAGCAGATTGAAACCCAGTTACTCATGCGCCAGTATGACGGGCTTATGAGTTCCGGCCGTTTACAAGGCAGGCAAACAGTGGCTTCAGGAATGTAATTGAAATTCAAATTGATTAAAATAATTAAGCCCCAACGAAAACATCGTTGGGGTTTATGTTGACAACGGGATATGATACAATATAAATCAAAAGAAGAAATAGAAATCATGCGGCATAGTTGCCTGCTTGTAGGAGAAGCACAGGCATTGGTTGCCGGTATGCTTAAGCCTGGTATTACGACAGCCTCACTGAATGCTGTGGTGGAAACCTTTATAAAAGATAATGGAGGAATACCTTCATTCAAAAATTATAACGGTTACCCTTATGCGAGTTGTATTTCTGTGAATGACGCGGTAGTTCATGGTTTCCCTGGTAAAGAACTTTTGAAGGATGGAGATATTATTTCTGTGGATATTGGGGTTTTTAAAAATGGTTTTCATGGTGACAGTGCCTATAGCTTCGCAATTGGAGAAGCTACGGAGGAAATTTTAAAACTACTCGCTGTTACAAAAGAATCTTTATACAAAGGGATTGAAAAAGCCCGGGCAGGCAACCGCGTTGGTGATATTGGACATGCCATACAGGAACACACAGAGAAACTTCATGGATATGGCGTTGTAAGAGAATTAGTCGGCCATGGGCTGGGCAGGAAAATGCATGAAGACCCGCAGGTGCCCAATTACGGTAAAAGGGGTACGGGTGCTAAACTAAAACCGGGGATGGTTATAGCCATTGAGCCTATGATTAATTTGGGCGTGAAGGAAGTGTTTCATGATGATGATGAATGGACGGTGCGCACTAAAGACCGCAAACCTTCTGCACATTTTGAACATGATGTCTGCATTACAAAAGGGAGCCCGGATGTATTGAGTTCCTTTATACCAGTTGAAGCTGCAGAAGCAGCCAACACTAACCTGAGCGTATACTCGCCTAAATAATAGCCTTTAGGCTTTCCTTAACAGCGTTAATTTGGCGGGCTTATATTTTACAGTGATTTTTGAGTAAAATCAGCTAATTTTGCACTCTTTATGACATTTGTAAAAGTTTTTACGGGAATCATTTTATCCTTCCTTCTTTTTACCGGCTGTAGTAAGTTTAGCAAAGTGCAAAAAAGTAAAGACTTTGAATACCAGCTTAAAATGGCGGATCAATATTACGCCCAAAAGAAATATCATAACGCCCAGGTATTGTATGAACAATTGTTTGCTGCATACAAAGGCACCGATAAATTTGAAGATTTATATTACAAATACGCTTATACTTTTTATTACCAGGATCTTTACCGCGATGCTGAAAACCTTTTCAAGGGTTACCTGGAAGTTTTTCCCAATAGCAGCCGTGCAGAAGAAATAGATTACATGCGGGCATATAGTTTTTATAAACAAAGCCCAAGATTAGAACTGGAACAGGTGAATACTGTGAAAGCTATGAATATGATGCAGACTTTCATTAATACTCATCCCGGTTCTCCCAGGATTAAAGACGCTTCGGATATTATTGATAAAAGCCGGCAGAAACTGGAAATGAAAGAGTATCGTTCTGCTAAGTTATTTTATGACCTGGGCCATTTCCGTGCTGCTGCCATATCCTTTACAAATTTACTCAATAATTACCCGGATGCCCGTATTGCAGATGAGTATGAGCTCATGGTTATAAAATCATATTATAAATTTGCAAAACTGAGCATTAATACCAAACAGGTGGAGCGGTATGAATCCGTAATTGACAGTTTTGAAGATTTTGCAGATCGCTTCCCGGATAGCCCATTGCTGGCGGAAGCCACATCATATAGTGAACTAAGTAAAAATCATATAAAAGAAATACAAAATGAGCAAGCTTCGTCGACAGTTAAGTAACAACACCAGCAGCTCGGTGGAGCCTAAAAATCTCGCCGAAATGAAAGACAAAACCGGCAATCTCTATGAGTCTATTGCCATTATTGCCAAGCGTGCAAACCAGATTAATATAACTATAAAAGAAGAGTTGCATAATAAGCTGGAAGAGTTTGCCAGCCACACTGACAGCCTGGAAGAAATTCATGAGAATAAAGAGCAGATAGAAATCTCCCGGGCTTATGAGCGTATGCCAAATCCTGCTTTACTGGCTACCACAGAGTTTAGTGAGGATAAGATATACTACCGTAAGAATGATGAGGATCTCTTTAGCTAAGGCCTAAGTTTAAACATTTCATTTAAAATAGAATATCTAATTTTAGCGACGGTCTTTCCGCCGCTTTTTTTATGCTAAAGGGTAAAAAAATATTGTTGGGTGTTACAGGAAGTATAGCTGCTTATAAAGCCGCGAACCTGGTGCGTTTACTCGTAACCGGTGGGGCAGAAGTACAAGTTCTGATGACGCCGGCAGCTAAAGATTTTGTAACCCCGCTTACTTTGGGAACGTTATCAAAAAGCCCGGTGCTGAGTGAAATTTTCAGTGAAAGTGAATGGGCCAATCATGTACACCTGGGTCGCTGGGCAGATGCCATGCTGGTAGCACCCCTGAGTTGTAACACACTCGCCAAAATGGCTACTGGGCTTTGCGATAACCTGTTGATGGCTGTCTACCTTTCTGCTACATGCCCAGTAGTAGTGGCGCCGGCTATGGATGAAGATATGTGGCAACATGAAACTACCAATCTTAACCTGCAAGCCCTGGAAAAAGCTGGTACCCATGTTATTCCTGTTGAAGATGGAGAACTGGCCAGCGGGCTCTTTGGTAAGGGCCGTATGGCGGAGCCGGAAATTATAGTTGAATACCTGCAGAAGATGTTTGCCGCCGGCATGCCGCTTTCAGGAAAAAGAATTCTTATCAGTGCCGGCCCTACATACGAACCATTGGATCCGGTACGTTTTATTGGAAATCATTCTACGGGTAAAATGGGAATGGCACTTGCCCGGGTCGCACTGGAAATGGGCGCAGAGGTAACGTTGGTGTGTGGCCCCGTACAGGTAGAAATTCCACCTGTGCAACATTTAGTGAAAGTGCAGACGGCCTCCGAAATGATGACAGCCTGCCTGGAAGCCTTTGCCGGGGCTGATATTGCTATTATGTGTGCTGCCGTAGCAGACTACAGGCCGGAAATAAAAGCGACAGAAAAAATTAAAAAAGAGGGGGATGAAATGATTATAAAGCTGGTAAAAAACCCGGATATTCTCCAGGCTTTGGGCGCTCAAAAAAGGAAAGGCCAGCTAGTTGCCGGGTTTGCCCTGGAAACAGAAAATGAAGAAAATAATGCCCTTAAAAAACTGGCCTCTAAAAATGCTGATTTTATCATTCTTAATTCCCTGAAAGATGAAGGTGCTGGTTTCGGCAGCGACAAAAACAAAATAACTATTTTTGATACCCGTGGCGGTAAACAAAGCTTCGGGTTAAAAACGAAAGAAGCAGCAGCCCGCGACATATTTAATACGATACTCAGCTATGTATAAATTATTTTTTATTCTCCCCCTATCCCTCGCCGTTGGCTATTGCCAGGCGCAAGAGTTAAATGCCCGCGTAAACGTGGTGGCAAACAGGGTAAATAACAACGTAAATAAAAGTACTTTTACCACGCTGCAAACAGCCCTTACCAATTTTCTGAATAACCGTAAATGGACAAGTGATGTTTTTGCGCCCAATGAAAAAATTGATTGCAATTTCTTATTGAACCTGGAGCAGGGGACAGATCCTAACGTGTATTCTGCTACTCTAACGGTACAGGCTGGCCGACCGGTGTTTAATTCTTCTTACCTCAGCCCGATTATCAATTTCCGCGATGACAACATAATTTTTAAGTACGTAGAGTTTCAGCAAATTGATTTCAATGAAAATCGTGTATCCGGTACCGATGCCCTGATATCTAACCTGACAGCTGTATTGGCGTATTATGCCAATATAATCCTGGCTTTTGATTATGCTTCTTTCTCGCCCCGTGGCGGAGATGTTTATTTCCTGAAAGCCCAGAATATTGTAAACAATGCACCCGATGGACGGGGCATCAGTGGCTGGAAGGCATTCGATGGTATCCGTAACCGTTATTGGCTGGCAGAAAATATGCTTAACACACGCTATACAATCATGCACGATGTGTATTATAATTATTACCGCCTGGGTATGGATAAAATGTATGATGATGCAGATGCCGCACGGGCAGAATTTTTAAATGTACTCAACCTGTTGAATACTTTTAATTCAGAGAACCCGAATACAATGATTAACCAGTTCTTCTTTGCAGGCAAGTCTACGGAACTGATACAGGTATTTGCCAAAGCCAAACCCGCCGATAAAGCCCGGGCGCTGGAAATACTTCCCAAACTGGATATTACTAATTCCACAAATTATAAAGAAGGCATTAAATGAGGCGGCTCCCGGCTTTGACCCTGGCCCTTGTGTTTTTATCCTGTACTGGTGACAAACTTCCAAAAGGTGTTTTGCCGGAAGATAAAATGCAGGCCGTTTTCTGGGATTTTATGATGGCAGATGTCTATACAATGGATGAACTGGCTAAAGATTCTTCTAAAGTAAAAGATAATGAAAATGTGAAGTTGCAGCAGGTCATCTTTCACCAGCACCATGTTACAAAAGAAGAATTTTATAAAAGTTATCAATATTACATTTCGCATCCTGGAAAAATGACCATCATGATGGATAGTATGATGGCAAAACAAACGCGGCAAAAAAACAAGGATGATTCCACAGCGAGGAAAAGAATCAATGTCTTGAGGGATACTACACTTAAAGCGATAGAATAATAAGTATGAAAAAAGTTTTCGATAATGCGGCGGTTGCCCTGGAGGGCCTGGCCGATGGGCAAACGATAATGCTCGGTGGCTTTGGCCTCTGTGGCATACCGGAAAATTTAATTGCTGCAATGGTTGCGTCCGGGGTAAAAAATCTTACCTGCATCAGCAATAATGCCGGCGTAGATGATTTTGGTATAGGCCTTCTTTTGGCTGGCCGGCAGGTAAAGAAAATGATTTCATCTTACGTAGGCGAGAATGCAGAATTTGAACGGCAGTTATTAAGTGGAGAATTGGAAGTAGAACTAATACCCCAGGGTACACTCGCTACAAGATGCCTCGCAGCAGGATATGGTATGCCGGCAATTTTTACACCCGCTGGTGTAGGTACAGAAGTGGCAGAAGGAAAAGAAATTCGGAATTTTAACGGTAAGGAGTACCTGCTGGAGATGGCCTTTGGGGCAGACTTTGCAATGGTAAAAGCCTGGCGTGGAGATACTGACGGAAACCTGGTATTCAAAGATACGGCCCGCAACTTCAACCCGCTGATGGCTATGGCAGGAAAAGTTACCATCGCAGAAGTGGAAGAACTGGTGCCGGCAGGAGAAATGGATCCGAATCATATTCATACACCCGGCATTTATGTTCACCGCATCTTCCAGGGAAAAAATTATGAAAAAAGAATTGAACAACGTACCGTTCGCCCCGCCGGGCAAGCGTCTTAAAATATTATTATGGCTTTAGATAAATACCAGATAGCACAACGTATAGCTAGGGAATTACAAGATGGATTTTATGTAAACCTGGGTATAGGTATTCCTACCATGGTAGCGAATTATATTCCCGCAGGCATAAATGTAACCTTGCAAAGTGAAAATGGCTTGCTTGGTATGGGCCCCTTTCCTGAAGCAGGTAAGGAAGATGCAGACCTCATTAATGCGGGCAAACAAACTATTACCACGCTTCCCGGCTCAGCCTTTTTTGATAGTGCAATGAGTTTTGGAATGATTCGTTCCGGCAAGGTAGATCTTACCGTACTGGGGGCTATGGAAGTAAGCGACCAGGGAGATATTGCCAATTGGAAAATTCCCGGGAAGATGGTGAAGGGTATGGGCGGCGCTATGGATTTGGTTGCCAGTGCCCGAAATATTATTGTAGCCATGATGCATACCAACCCCAAAGGCGAAAGCAAACTATTGCCAGCATGTACACTACCGCTTACGGGTGTACGCTGTGTCAAAAGAATTGTTACAGACCTGGCAGTGCTGAATATTACGGCCGAAGGGTTTCAGCTGGAAGAAAGGGCGCCGGGTGTTTCCATTGAAGAAATTAAATCTAAAACGGCAGGCAGGCTTATTATCCCGGCACATGTTCCGGAGATGACTTTCGCTTCCTGAATGCCGTGCTGATTTTTAATATTATGTCACAGAAAAAGCTCGTGGTGATTGGCGGAGGGGCTGCAGGAATATTCTGTGCCGTCAATGCTGCCCGCCTTAATTCTGCCCTGGAAGTGGTGGTACTGGAAAAAACTGCTCACCTTTTATCTAAAGTAAAAATAAGTGGCGGCGGCAGGTGCAACGTAACCCATTCCTGTTTCAGCATTGCGGCCATGCAAAAAAATTACCCCCGGGGTGAAAAGTTTTTAAAACGGCCTTTCCATGATTTCTTCACTATAGACACCATTGAATGGTTCAAGGAACGTGGCGTAGAACTTAAAACGGAAGCCGACGGCCGGATGTTTCCGGATACCAATTCCTCCCAAACTATTATTGATTGCCTGCTGGCTGAGGCCGATACATACAAAATTGTCATCAGGAGGCATGCGCACGTTAAAGAAATAACGGGAAATGAAGGCAAATTCCGGTTGCGGCTGGGGGAAGATTCAGAAATGCTGGAGGCAGATTATATTTGTCTTGCAACCGGCGGTTATTCCAAAGCCCTACAATTTGACTGGTTGAAGAACCTCGGGCATAGCCTGAGCAACCCTGTACCTTCCTTATTTACTTTTAACCTGCCTAAGCATGCCATTTCACAACTGATGGGCGTTGTTGTGCCGGATGTAATAGTAAAAATTGCGGGTACTAATTTGCGGCAGCAGGGCCCGGTGCTTATAACGCATTGGGGTTTAAGTGGCCCGGCCGTTTTAAAACTTTCGGCCTGGGGAGCCCGGTTGCTGGCAGAAAAAGATTATAATTTTGATGTGGTCATCAACTGGCTGCCGGATTATACCGAGCAAACTTTGCTTGAAAGGCTTCAGCAGCAACGCTTTTCTTTAGCCCCACAGAAAATTATAAACAGAAATCCTTTTGGCCTTTCTTCAAGATTTTGGGAGTTTATGCTTTCAGAAACGGGGATAGATGCTAACCTGCGCTGGGCAGACCTGCCTGCTAAACTTCAAAATAAACTGGCAAAACGGTTATGCGTATACGAAATAAAAGTGCAAGGCAAAACAACATTTAAAGAAGAGTTTGTTACAGCCGGGGGCATCCGCCTTTCTGAAATAGATCCGCAGACGATGGAAAGCCGCCTCGTGCCGGGAATTTATTTTGCCGGGGAGGTTATGGATGTGGACGGGGTAACTGGCGGCTTTAATTTTCAGCATGCCTGGAGTAGTGGCTGGCTGGCGGCCCGGGCAATAGCTCAAAAGGTGCATGCATAAAATTTATCAGCATCCTAACGTGCCGCCTTTAAAGAACAAAGAAGTTTAATGTAAATTGCTCCCGTGAAGATTTTAGACCGGTACATCATTGTAAAATATCTCAGTACC
Organism: Ferruginibacter sp.; assembly: GCA_039926825.1. GTDB lineage: Bacteria > Bacteroidota > Bacteroidia > Chitinophagales > Chitinophagaceae > Ferruginibacter. The sequence continues at coordinate 26,739 of JBDSWG010000160.1, read as the reverse complement.
TTTTTCTTTTGCCTGCTGCTTATGACGGCCATCGTTGTGGTGGTGGACATCAGTGAGCACACAGATGATTTTGTGAAATCTAAACTATCGGCCTGGCAAATATTTAATGATTATTACCTGGGTTTTATACCCCGCATAGATGCTATGCTTTTCCCGCTGTTTATTTTCATTAGCGTTATATTTTTCACCTCAAAAATGGCCGGCCGCTCGGAGATTGTGGCCATACTCAGCAGTGGGGTCAGCTTTCGAAGGTTCCTTTTACCCTACGTGGTAGCCGGTAGTTTGCTTAGCCTTTTTTTATGGGCAGGCTACCAGTATGTGGTGCCGCGGGCAAATAAAAAATGGGGCGATTTTGAAAAAAGATATGTCGATGTAAATAAGGGACAGAATGTGAACACATCTTATGTAACCAACCTATACTTCAAAGTAGATTCCAATACCTATGCAAATATTAAAGGTTACGATACCGTGTCAAAAATGGGCAATGGGATTTATGTTCAGCGGTTTTCTAATAATGCCATGACGGGTAGCCTGAAGTCATTATCCTTTAACTGGGATACTGCTCATACAAAATGGAAATTAAACACGGTTGTACAGCGAAAGCTTTTACCCTTAGGCGAAGAACTTACACGGAATGATACTTTGCTCATGAATTATAATTTCCGCCCCATAGATTTGCGAAAAGATGATTACCTCAAAGACCAGATGTCCACCCCGGAACTGAATGATTTTATAAAAAAAGAAACTATGCGGGGCTCCGAAAATTTAAGCTCCTTACTGGTTGAAAAACATAACAGGGATGCCATCCCCATTTCTGTATTAATTCTTACCATTATCGGGGCAGTGCTGGCCAGCCGAAAGGTAAGAGGTGGAAGCGGCATGCACCTTGCCCTCGGCGTTATACTCAGCTTTTTATATATTCTATTCAGCCGGTTCAGCGTGGTATTTGCAACAAAGGGGAGCTTTTCACCCTGGCTTGCAGCCTGGTTACCCAATATAGTTTTTGCCCTTCTTGCCCTCTACCTCTACAAAAAAGCGCCGAAATAGGGCAAATTTCCAGGCATAGAGAAACTTTTACAGTAAACTTTTGTTTAACGCATTGTGCCTTCGTAATTTTAGGCTGATTTACAACAGTTTAAATTAAACGCTGTACAAACGCAGACCTGGATTTTTTCCGAACGAAAGCCATTTTTTGCCGGATCTATTTAATCTGAATCAATGGAAGGTCTGACTGGTATTTTGTTTCAGCACAACTCAATCAATATGGGAATTATAAAAGACAGGTTCAAGGAGCAGGCCGATAAAATATCCGTCGAAATAAAAGACATTTTAAAGGAGCATGGTGATAAAAAAATTGGTGAAGTAAATCTCTCACAGGTTTACCAGGGTATGCGTGGTATAACGGGCCTGGTGACAGAAACATCATTACTCGATTCCCAGGATGGCATACGTTTCCGCGGATATTCTATACCGGAGTTACAGGAAAAGCTACCTCGTGCACAGGGAGGAACAGAACCTTTACCCGAAGGATTATTTTACCTGATGCTGGTAGGGGAACTGCCCACAGAAGAAGACGTACAACACATCAGCAGTGTCTGGCAAAGACGCAGCCATGTGCCCAATCATGTTTTTGCTACTATTGAAGCGTTGCCCATAAGTACGCACCCGATGACACAGTTTGTAGTGGCTATCATGAGCCTGCAGACGGAAAGCCAGTTTGCAAAACGTTATGCAAAGGGAATGAGCAAACAAGACTATTGGGATGCGGTTTTTGATGATTCCATGGATCTCATTGCACGCCTGCCCCGCATTGCTGCGTATATCTATCGCCGTAAGTATCGTGGTGGCGATCATATTCAACCTAATGGCCTCCTGGACTGGTCCGGGAATTTTGCCCACATGATGGGTTATGATGATGAAGGATTCAAGGAATTGATGCGCCTTTATATGACGATACATGCGGATCATGAAGGCGGTAATGTTTCTGCACATACAGTACATCTTGTAGGGTCTGCGCTTAGCGATCCTTACCTCAGTTTTGCAGCAGGTATGAATGGCCTTGCAGGACCACTACATGGCCTCGCTAACCAGGAAGTGATAAAATGGATATTTGAACTACGGGAACAAATAGGCAGTGAATCGCCCTCTAAAGAACAGATTGAAGAATATGTGAAACAAACCTTAAGTGAAGGTAAAGTGGTGCCGGGATACGGACATGCGGTATTGCGAAAAACAGATCCTCGTTTTACGGCGCAGATGGAATTTGGTAAAAAACATATGCCAGATGATCCATTGGTGCAAACCGTTTGGACTATTTATGATGCGGTGCCTCCTATCCTGCAAACGATTGGAAAAATAAAAAATCCATGGCCTAATGTAGATGCTCATAGCGGTGCCTTACTGGTTCATTATGGTATGAATGAATACGAATTCTATACTGTCCTTTTTGGTGTATCGCGTTCCCTTGGTGTGCTCGCCAGCCTTTGCTGGGACAGGGCTTTGGGCTTCCCACTGGAAAGGCCAAAATCTATCAGCACCAGGCTCGTGAAGAAATGGATTAAAGGTGAAGATGAAATTTGGGGAGACTGATAAAAATTTCAATAACCGGGAGATTCCCGGTTTTTTGTGTTCTACATTATTGCTTCAACCCTTATCATGATACAATCTATCCGACAAAAGTTTAACGGGGAATTTACTCCGGAAAAATATGCTGCATATATGCAGGAAATAGAAAGCCTGGAACCTGGCACTCTTGATTTTCGCAATGCTGAAACGCCACTTTTTATACCTGCAGATTTTAAAAATAAAATGCTGGGTGCCTGTGACGATATTATCGATTTTATTAAACGCCCGGATTTTAAAACCTTAACGGCACGAAGTATTCCTGCGGACATGGTTGTGCCGGGTGAGGATGACCATCCGCAGTTTATAGTATTTGATTTTGGTGTTTGCGAAAATAATTCCGGTGGGTTGGAACCACAGTTAATTGAAATGCAGGGGTTTCCTTCGCTATTTGCTTTCCAGGCATACCATTCGGCCATCACAGCCCGTTATGCAGATGTACCGGATAATATGGATGCCTACCTGAGCGGGTATAATACGGTAACGTATACACGCTTATTGCGGGAAATTATTGTGGGTGATGAAAACCCGGAAAATGTGATACTCCTGGAGATTTATCCTGAAAGCCAGAAGACTCGCATAGATTTCTTTTGTACAGAAAAACTGCTTAATATTAAAACGGTTTGCCTCACCAAACTTAAGGCGGATGGGCGAAGTTTATATTACTTAGATGGTGACAGGCGGGTTAGTGTAAAGCGTATTTATAACCGGGTTATTTTTGATGATGTTAAGCAACAGGATTTACCGGTCGGCATGATAGACCTCACGCAATCGTATGATGTAAAGTGGGTACCGCACCCAAACTGGTTTTACCGCATCAGTAAGTTTACATTACCTTTTATTCAAAATGAGTATATACCGGAAACTTTTTTTCTTCATGAAATAAAAGAACCGCTGCCGCTTGAAGATTTTGTTTTGAAACCACTATTTTCATTCGCAGGTATGGGTGTAGTTATAGATGTAAAGCAGGAAGATTTAGATGCTATTAAAAATCCTGAAAACTGGATCCTGCAGCGGAAAGTTACCTATGCCCCGGTTATAGTTACCCCGGATGAACCTGCTAAAGCAGAGATTAGGCTTTTTTATTTTTGGAAAGAAAGTTGGGACAGGCCTGTAGCAGTACATAATCTTTCCCGCCTTAGTAAAGGAAAAATGATTGGAACGCGTTACAATAAAGACAAAGAGTGGGTAGGCGGTAGTGTATCATATTTTGAAAAAGACTAAAATCAGGGATTATATGAGTAAGAAAAAAACTTCCCGGTCGGTGACGCCGGAAAACTTTGAATATTTTTTGCAAAAGCTGGAACTGTTGCTGCAGCAGGCTTCAGTAGAAGTGAACCCGGCCACGTATTTATTTAAGAACGATGCCCGCACACCTTTGTTTATGCTGGAGGCGCTATGCCGCCTTCATGAAACTGTGCAGGCAAACAAGACATTCACAAAATGGCGCCACAAATTTAAAACAGTGGAAGATCTGCTGGGGCAGGTAGATATGTATGATAGTATGGCCAATGAATTCCAGCTAAATAACCAGGATGCTGCTGTACAACAATATTTGCATGAAAAAGCAAGCCTCAACATAGCTTTATTAAATGATGAATTGATCCAGGGCAGATGGCTGGTAACAAAAAAAAATAAGACCAGGAAGTTTCGCAAAAAGCTGGATAAAATAAAATTTATAAAAGCCCGTAAAGAGTCGGAAGCCATTAAATCATTCCTGGAAATACAGGTTGAAGAGATCAAAACATTTTATGAAAAGTATAAATATGGCTTCACAGAACTGGAAGACCAGGTACATGATTTTCGCCGCCAGTTGCGCTGGTTGAGTATATATGCGCATGCCCTGAGAGGCAGGATACAATTGATAAATACTGGCCTGGAACATACGGCAATGGATCCTTATATTACCGATGCTATTCGCCAGTCGCCTTATAATACCTTGCCGGAAGCGGGTGAAAATCCATATATAATTCTTTATGATAAAACAGTTTTCCTGGCCTTAAGTGCCTTATTGGAACAACTGGGACAGATTAAAGATGAAGGATTAAAAATACTGCTTACGGCTGAAGCTATACAACAGCAGCAACAGTTGAACACGAATGTATCGCTCATGACTGCCTTTCAAAAGTTAGGGTATGAAGCAGATGGGTTACAAAAAATACTTCAGAAGGCTACGCAAATTTCAGGTGTATTTTTTAACGAAGCGATCTTAGACAAGCTGATGCAGGGCCTGGCAACTGTGACACCAAATTAATAACCTGGCATCCGGCAAATCAATATTTTGCCAGGTAGCGGCAGGCAATTATATTTGCACTCCGCTTATGGTTTCTTAACGGTAATTTGGGGGATTAGCTCAGTTGGCTAGAGCGCTTGCATGGCATGCAAGAGGCCACCGGTTCGAATCCGGTATTCTCCACAGAAAAAGGCCTGCAAGCATTGCAGGTTTTTTCATTTTTTGTAAAAAGCCCAATGACTTAATGACCCAATGACCAATGTCTCATTGACTTAATGAACATTGCCAATTAAAAACTTGCGGCTATCATTGGCTGATCTTTCCAGCAAGGTTTGCACCAGGGGTTTTTTATAAAAATAAATTGTTCTTTAAAGGCCTCTAAATTACTGAGCAGGCGCTCAATTTTGGAGTTCCAAAAGGCCTGTTTTTCCCTGTCCAGGGAATGACGTGTTTCACTGTCATACAATTCCTGGAAGGCACGGCAGGCTTTGGCATTTTCCATATAAATTTTTTTGACCTGCTGCTCATTCAGGTCGTGGTCAATAATTGATTTTCTAACCTCGCGGGCAAATAACTCTGTAATGTTGAAATGCATCTGTTCATGATTGATACCATAATCATCATTTTCAGAAATTGTAGGTTTACGCCAGGATTGATTTTTATTTAGGTATGTTATAACCTGGCAAAAAACCGAATCATCTTTCAGGAAAAAATTTGCTTTAAAAAAAGTCAGGCTCTCCGCAGCAAAGCGTTCATTGGTATCCTTAACGGTAAATTCCTGCCAGGTGATTTTACCTTTATCGGCCCAACGCACAATACTATCCGATACATTTTCCTGGGCGGTGCAACTCACCGCAAGGAAAAAACTGGTAGCGGTAAAAAATAATTTAATAAGCATTAAAAATATATTTTAAGAAGCTTGTAGTTGCAATGTTATTACATATACAAGTACAACTTTTATACTTTACAACGCTTAAGAAAACATTATATTTTGCAACAAAAAAAAATGGGAAAAAAATAAGAAAGTATTTGCCAAAATACTGGATTTTTATCTTATTAGATTATATGTATTGCAGTAAAATTCCACATAATAGGAGATACAGAAATAATTTCTCCTGCAGCAGGAATAATTTGAGCATCTATTGGTAATCGTTATACGTGGCGGGTAAATAGGATTTGTATTCAGAAGGTAGAATTATCTTCCGGCGCGGTAATAAAAATTGCAATGTTGGAGACTAACAATTAAAATATTTACAGGCTTACGCTCCCGTAGCAATTTTCTTCCCATTCCTGGACCATTCACTCCAGCTGCCAACATAAAGTTTCGGAACAGCAAGTCCCGCATGTGCCAGTGCAAGAAGAGTATGGCATGCTGTAACTCCGGAGCCACAATGCACGATAATTTTTTCAGCAGGTTTTCCGGCAAAAAGGGTTTCATATTTTGCTCTTAATAATTCAGGAGATAAAAAATTTTGCTTTTCATCCAGGTTACCGGAAAAAGGTACATTTACGGCCCCGGGAATATGGCCGGCAATTAAATCTATGGGTTCTGTTATGCCGAGATAGCGGGCATTATCCCTTACATCAATGACAAGGTATTCATCATTTTCAGAAACTGTTTGTACTTCTTCTATACCTGCCTGTGGAAGTTTCCATGTTGTAAAAGGATAAGGTACAACAGGTGTTGCACTTTCTTGACCTGATGAAAGAGGATACCCGGCAAGTGCTGCTGCCTCAAGGCCGCCATCCAATACATATACTTTTTCATGGCCAGCCGCAGCCAGCATCCACCACAACCTGGCTGCTGCATTAGAACCATTTTTTTCATCATAAATAACCACCTGGCTTTTTTCAGAAATGCCATAGGACCCCAGGAGTTCTGCAAATACTTCAACTGCAGGAAGCGGATGCCTTCCCCCATCAGATAAATCATTTTTAATATCAGCCAGCTGCGTATTTAAATCCATGAACAGTGCGCCTTTGAGGTGTTTTGTCAGGTAATTTTCTTTAGCCTGGTTAGATCCGGAGGCGTCAATAATGATGAGATTCTTTTCATCGTTAAATTTTATAAGGTCACTTGTGCTAATGATGGGAGAGGATGTATTTGACATAAAGCAATTTAGTCAAGTATGCATTTTCATCGGGATATTTTTTATGTAGGAAAGGTAAAACTCAACTCACCTCGTTAAAATAACAGGCTGCAGAAATAGATTGCATATACGGGCATTGATGCATGAGCATTAAACAAAAAAGGCAGATACAAACTTTAATATTATAATCTGAAAAGGGAGAAAGTTAATGGGTAAGAAAAATAAATGTTCTTAATGATGAAATATTTACATCTATGGAAAGATTATGATAATTATTAATTTGATTACGGATTACTTTTAAATAAAAATATTTACGTCTTATATCTCTTCTAAATGGGGTAAATTCGCAAGCATAATTAACTACTATAATGATGAGAAAAATTTACAAAACCTTATTGGTATTGATCACTTTAATTGCCGGGTTACAAGCTTCGGCACAAAAATACTGGTCCTTCCACAACGAATTACAAACCATTACAGCAACAGATAAAGCTGTAGCCCGGCAATCTTTCCCCAAGGAATTTAAATTATTTGACCTGGACATTGTTCCGCTCCGCCAACAATTGTTTTCGGTTGCGGGTAACCGTAATGGTCATTCTACTATTATAGATATTCCCAATGCAAAAGGTAACATGGAGCAATTTGAAGTTTTTGAAGCTTCCAATTTTGAACCAGACCTGCAGGCACGTTTTCCGGAAATCCGGGCATATTCTGGTCAGGGAGTAACCGACCGCTCAGCCACTTTAAAATTGAGCATTTCCCCGCAGGGCATTCAAACCATGATTTTCAGAACAGAAACTTCAAATGAATTTATTGAAGCCTATTCACAGGATCACAGTGTTTATGCAGTTTTCATTTCCAACCGTCAAAAAGGTAATTTGCCCTGGACTTGTTCTACAGAAGATAAAACCACTTATGATGGTTTAAATAATAAAATAGCACAGACCAACAACCCGGTTAGTAATACCGGAGAGTTGAAGACCATGCGACTGGCGCAATCTTGTAATGGGGAGTATGCAAACTTCTTCGGTGCCACCAGCGCTACGCAAGTTGGATTAGTATTAGCCGCCATGAATGCTACTCTAACGCGTGCCAATGGTTGTTATGAAAGAGATCTTGCCCTGCACCTGAACCTGATATCTCAGACAACGGATATTATTTATTATGATCCTGCAACTGATCCCTATACCACTTTAGGTAGCTGGAACCTGCAACTGCAAACGGTTTGTACCACCATCATCGGCGAAGCCAATTATGATATTGGTCACATGTTTGGAGCTTCTGGTGGTGGTGGTAATGCGGGTTGTATTGGTTGTGTTTGTGTTAGCCCGAATATAAACGGCAATGGCAATCCAACAAACAACGGCAAAGGTTCGGGTATCACGTCTCCTGCAGACGGAATTCCTATGGGAGATAATTTTGATATTGACTATGTGGTACATGAAGTAGGACACCAGCTTGGTGGTAACCATACTTTCTCTATGTCGCTTGAAAATGGTGGTGTGAATAATGTGGAAGTAGGCTCTGGCATTACTATTATGGGTTACGCGGGTATTACCAGCCAGGATGTGGCACGTCATTCCATAGATATTTTTCACGAACGCACTATTCAACAGATTCAGAATAATTTGGCTACAAAATCCTGCCCCGTTACTACTAATATTTCTGCTAATAATGCAACACCTGTAGTAGCGGCAGTAAGCGATTATACCATTCCAAGCAGTACACCATTTGCTCTCACTGGCTCAGCAACGGATGCTAACCCGGGTGATGTACTCACATATTGCTGGGAACAAAATGATGCGGCTAATTCTACCGTTTCAGGTAATAATAGCGTAGCCTTTTCAGCAAAATTAGTTGGCCCTAACTGGTTGAGTTTCCCCGCTACAGTTTCTCCAATAAGGCTCATGCCCAAGCTTTCTACCATATTAGCAGGGTTGTTTATTACACCGGTAATACCTGGTGGAGATGCAATAGCCAATATTGAAGCCCTGAGTTCTGTATCCCGGAATTTAAATTTCAGATTAACTGTAAAAGACAATTCTGCTTATAGTTCTACAGCGCCTGTAAAAGTGGGACAAACAGCTTTAACCAATATGGTAGTAACAGTAACGAATACATCTGGCCCCTTTAAAATATCGTCACCCAACACCGCTGTAAGCTGGGATGGTGGCTCTACCAAAACCATTACCTGGGATGTAGCCAATTCTACTATGGCACCTGTTAGTTGTGCCAATGTAAAAATCTCCTTATCTATTGATGGTGGTATTAGTTTCCCGACAGTAATTGCGGCCAATACTGCAAATGATGGTACGGAAACTATCACAGTACCTTCTTTGCCCTCATCTACCTGTCGTATAAAAATTGAAGCCATAGGTAATATTTTCTTTGATATCAATGATGCGAATTTTACCATTGTTCAGGCCTTACCTACATTCAGTTTCACGACACCCGCGCCTAATTCAACGACCTGCGGTTCCACAACTTCGTCTGTAACTTTACAAACCAGCAGCCTGGTCGGGTTTGTTACCCCGATTAACCTCGTGGCTACAGGTAACCCTGCAGGTACAACCGTTGGGTTTAGCGTAAACCCTTTGGTGCCAGGAAATAGCACTGTGGTTACGCTGAATAATACTGGTAGCCTCACGCCAGGATCCTATACCATCACGGTAACGGGTACTGCAGGTTCCGAAGTAAAGACAGTGCAACTAACCTACACCGTTAGTGCAGGAGCTGGTCCGGCCATTACCACGCAACCTGCTTCACAATCTGTTTGTACAGGTGGCACTACATCATTTTCAATAGCCTCGCCTACGGCAACGAGCCTTCAATGGCAGGTGAGCTCAACCGGGGCTGCCGGTCCCTGGACGAATGTTACTAATGGCAGTGGTTATAGCGGTGCAACAACGGCTACGCTTACCCTCACTGGCATTACTGTGCTCATGAATAATTACCAGTACCGTGCTGTAGCTTCTGTGCAGTGTGGATCAACTATTTCTAACCCGGCAGTGTTGACCGTTAATTCTGCACCACTTATTATTTTAGAAGATGGAAATAAAACTGTCTGCCAGGCACAAACAGTATCCTTTGCCGTGTCTGCAGAAGGCGCAGGTTTAACTTACCAGTGGCAGGTAAGCCTCGGAGGCTGTGGCGGACCCTGGGTTAACCTTGCCAACACAGCGCCTTATAGTGGTGTAACTACGGGCACGTTAACTATAAACCCTGTTGCAGTTTCTATGAATGGTTACGGGTATCGTTGTATTGTAACTGGGACTTGTTCACCCGCCGCTACATCTACATGCAAAGTTTTGACGGTAAATACTGCTGTAACTATAACCACCCAACCTGCAGGTGTTACCGTTTGTGCCGGTGGTAATGCAAGCTTTACAGTTGGCGCTTCCGGTACAACGCCTTCCTACCAATGGCAATTGAGTACAGATGGAGGAACTTCCTGGATGGATATTGCTATTGGTGGTGTCTATAGCGGGGCCACAACGGTTACGCTTACACTCACAAATGTAACCGTTGCTATGAATGATTATTTATATCGTGCTGTCGTCAGTGGAGCTTCACCTTGTGGTACAGTGAATTCTGCTTCGGCTGCGCTTACAGTGAATACGGCTGCAGCAATTTCTGCGCAGCCTGTTGCGACAACAGTTTTATGTGTCGGGAATAATGTTACTTATACAATTGCTGCATCGGGAACAGCGCTTATTTACCAATGGCAGGTGAGTATGAATGGCGGTACTAGCTGGGCGAATCTTGTAAACGGAGGTGTTTACAGTGGTGTAAGTACAGCATCATTAACCATCACCTCTGCTACTGCAGCAATGTCAGCATATCAATATCGTGTAGTTGTGAGCGGCACATGTGCACCTATAGCTACGAGTACAGCGACTATACTTACAGTGAATACACCTGTAACATTTACAACTCAACCTGCTGATGCCGTAATCTGTGCTACCGGAACCACCAGCTTTACTGCCGTGGCCGCTGGCACAATCGCTACCAATCCTTATCAATGGCAAGAGAGTGCCAATGGAGGAACCTCCTGGGTGAATGTAAGCAACGGCGGCGTTTATGCAGGTGCTAATACAACCACGCTAACGCTTTCCGGCGTGACGACAGCTATGAACAATAATCAATATCGTTTAGCCGTAACCGGTACTGCACCTTGTGGTGTGGTAACTTCTACTGCCGCTACGCTTACGGTAAGTGCAAGGCCAACGCTGAATCTGACTGTATCTCCATTTACCAAATTACAACCCGGACTCACTACGACTATTACAGCCAATGTAACCCCCACTACAGGTTATTTATTGAACTGGACATATAATGGAAACCCGCTGGCTGTTAACGGTAACGCGTACATGGTAGATGTAAACCACCTGGGCCTTTACACGGTGCAGGCAACCATTGGCTCATGTATATCGGAAGTAGCTTCCGTAACCATCGGTGATTCTGCCAGCACCAGGTTATTTATTTATCCCAGCCCTAATGATGGCAGGTTTACTGTGTCTTACTACAGTCCGTCGGCATCAGTAACGAGTACAACCACGCAAACCATTACCATCTATGACAGGTTTGGCAGAAGGGTTTGGAACAATAAATACCTTGTTTCCCAGCCTTACCAATTGCATAAAATAGATATGCGCAGGAACAGTGCCGGCATTTATTATATAATTCTTACGGAAGCAAATGGTAATACCATAGGTACCGGGGAAGTTGTTGTATTTTAATATATTTTAAAAATGATACAATCCCCGCTCTTGTTTTGAGCGGGGATTTTTATTTGTTTAATCCCGGGTAAAATTTTTAAAATAAAAAAAGAATTTTATAACTTTTCCAGGTCGTACCGGGTAAAATCATTTTCCTGGTCTCCTGTATTCAGTGTGGAAGCGGGTTCAAATAACATGACGGCTACTTCATCTTCTGCTACCGGCCGGTGTTCAATGCCCCTGGGCACAATTAAGAATTCATTTTCATTTATAAAAATTTTTCTATCCCGGAACTGCATTTCCAGTTTTCCTTTAAGTACGTAAAACATTTCGTCTTCTGCATCGTGTTTATGCCAGGTAAATTCACCTTTAAATTTTACAAGTTTTACATGTTGGCCGTTTAATTCTCCCACTATTTTTGGCGACCAATATTCAGAGAATTTCTCCAACTTATCATTAACAATTACTTTTTCTATCATAGTTGAAAGATGTAAATACAAATAATGTAAAGATGACTAATCATGTAATCCTAAGCCTTGCATTATGGGTTGGGTATATTTTTCTATCCTGTCAACGCGTGTTTTGGATTGCTTCGCGGCTCCAAAATATAAAAGATACCCCCGCTGCCGGCCCGGCGTTAAAGCCTCAAAAGCAGTTTTTAAAGTTGGCATTTCTTTGAGTTTTTGTCTGAACTCTTCCGGCATTTCAAAGGCTGGTGTTTTCTTCAAGGTTACTTTCAGGCCAGCTTTTTCCACTTCAATAGCTTCGTAAATATATGCCTTGATAACAGGTGCTTTCTTTGAAATTTCTACTGCACTGGTAAATCGTAACTGTCGTGCTGCCTGCACATTTTCGGTTTGCTGAATGAGCAATTTAGCAGCATCCTCTAATAATGCACCTTTAAAAAATAGTATTGCGCAGTATTCTTTAAATACATGAATTAATACAATATTCTTTTTACCGAGGGTATAACAGGGCACGCCCCATTTCAACACTTCCTCCAGGCCACAGTCCAGGATTATTCTTCGCAATTTTTCCAGCTCTTTCTGCCAGTGTTTTCCTTTATCGAAATAAAAATCGACTTTAGGGTTCATGTTATTATTTTTTATAAATTTTCAGTCAGCCGCTTATCTCTTTCCACTTTAGGTATTCATATTGTAGGTATTTATAAATTTTCAGATCAGCGTTTTTCGAGCCTGTATTTTCCGCTGGTAACTTTTATTATTTGTCCCGTATTTTTATCAATTGCATCAAATGAAAATTCTCCTTCCACCATAGGCACTATTCCATTAGCTAAAACAAATGTTCCACTTCTTATTGTCAACGTTCCTTTATTTAAACTATCCGTTTGGTAAGAGGTTGCGCCGGTGGCATAAAATGCAATATTCTTGTTGCCTAAAATATACGTGCCGTCGGCAATCTGGCCTTTTAGATAAAATCCGGCACTTTCACCTCCACATCCAAAAGCAGCATATACTGCTGTGTCTCTTAAGTATGCGGCAACATAATCACTTGTTCCACAAGCATAAATTTTTTTTAAATTATTATTTACTTTCAAATGATAAAATGGTTGGAATGAATTAGAATTATCTTCTTTTTTGCAGGAATAAAGGAAAATAAGTGTGCATAAAAGTGCGGTTAAATATTTTGTACTAAGGTCTATTGAAGACAGATAAGGCATAAATAAAGTTATCTAATGGCGCAGGTATAAATTAAACTAGAATTATTTTAAACCATTCGGAAATGTCAACCCTGCAGATTAACATATTTAAAGTTAATAAAAAAAATCAGGTGGTTTCCTTGCAGACGCTCAAAAAACGTATTGTCTTTCAGTACCAACTTATACCAGGCTTGCAAGAAACACCGAGCCATCTGTTCAATTTTATTCAGATCTTTCTAAATATTTAAGGAGTTAGGTAACTTCAAGGTTATTTATCTTTAATTATACTTCTTCAAATATGTATATGAATAAACTTATCATCATTTTCGGATGTTTACTATTTTTTGGTACGGCCCAATCACAGGAACTCAAATCCCCAAACGGCAACCTGCAGATGCATTTTTCCCTGCAGGCAGATGGTACGCCACAGTATGATTTATTTTACAAAGGAATGGCAGTTATAAAGCCCAGTCACCTTGGCCTGGAGCTGAAAAAAGACAGTGCTTCTTTGCTTCACAGTTTCACTATTGCAGGGGTAAAAAATACTTCCTTTGATGAAACCTGGATGCCTGTCTGGGGGGAAACAAAAACCATCCGCAATCATTATAATGAAATGTCTGCCACACTTATGCAAAACATTACCGGCAGGCTTATGATAATTCGTTTCCGCCTCTTTAATGAAGGGTTGGGTTTCCGTTATGAATTTCCGGAGCAGAAAAACCTGGGGCATTTTGTTGTAAAAGAAGAACGTACGCAGTTTGCCCTCACTGGCGATCATACGGCATTCTGGATCCCTGGTGATTATGATACGCAGGAATATGATTACACTGCCTCGCGATTATCGGAGATTCGGCCACTCATGGCAAAATCAATAACGGCCAATTTATCGCAGCGTTCTTTTTCGCCCACTGGTGTACAGACGTCTCTAATGATGAAAACGAATGAGGGCATTTACATCAACATTCATGAAGCTGCGCTTATAGACTATTCCTGCATGCACCTGAACCTCGATGATAAAAACTTCAGCTTCGAAAGCTGGCTTACGCCGGATGCAATTGGTGATAAAGGTTACCTCGTTGCGCCCTGCACTTCGCCCTGGCGCACCATTATGGTTACAGATGATGCCCGCGATATCCTGGCTTCTAAAATGACTTATAATTTAAATGAGCCTTCCAAAATAAAAGAGACCAGCTGGATTAAGCCCGTAAAATATATGGGTGTCTGGTGGGAGATGATCACAGGCAGGAGTTCCTGGGCCTATACGAACGATTTCCCGGCAGTAAAACTGGGCGTTGCTGATTATTCAAAAGCCAAACCTAATGGTACCCATGCCGCTAACACAGCGCATGTAAAAGAGTATATTGATTTTGCTTCTGCAAATGGCTTTGATGCAGTGTTGGTAGAAGGCTGGAACGTCGGTTGGGAAGATTGGTACGGTCATTCTAAAGACCAGGTATTTGATTTCGTAACAGCATACCCGGATTTTGATGTACAGGAAATTCATGCTTATGCAAAAGCGCATCACATTAAAATGATCATGCACCATGAAACCTCTGGTTCTACCAGGAATTATGAGCGTTACATGGACACCGCATATAAATTTATGAAGGCTAACGGTTACGATGCAGTGAAGAGTGGATACGTCGGCGACATACTGCCCCGAGGTGAAAATCATTACAGCCAGTGGATTATCAATCACTATCAATATGCAATAGAGAAAGCGGCGAAATATAAAATTATGGTGAATGCACATGAAGCTGTACGGCCCACGGGTATTGCCCGCACCTGGCCCAACCTTATTGGCAATGAAGCAGCACGTGGTACGGAATACCAGGCCTTTGGCGGCAGCAAAGCCAACCATGTCACTATCCTGCCCTTCACACGTCTGTTGGGCGGCCCCATGGATTATACCCCAGGAATATTTGAGATGGACATAAGCAAAATAGACTCAAATAATCACTCACACGTAAATAGTACGCTGGCAAATCAACTGGCATTATACGTAACCATGTATAGCCCACTGCAAATGGCTGCCGACCTGCCGGAAAATTACAAGCGTTTTATGGATGCTTTCCAATTTATAAAAGATGTGGCTGTGGATTGGGATGATAGTAAATATCTGGAAGCAGAACCGGGTTCTTATATTACAATTGCACGAAAAGCCAAAGGCACCAACAACTGGTTTATGGGAAATGTAAATGGTATGGTTGCCCGCACTTCTGTTATTAAACTGGATTTCCTGGATCCCGGGAAAACGTATACAGCCACCATTTATGCTGATGCGAAAAATGCTGATTATAAAACTAACCCACAGGCCTACACGATAAGAAAAATGAAGGTGACCAATAAAACTACTTTATCAAATATATCTGTGCCGGGTGGCGGATATGCGGTGAGTATTATTGCCGGGAGCTAAGTGTTTAAGGAAATTCTTATACCATGTACGCAACTAAATATATTTAGGCCAGTTTCATGAAATACCTCAAAATTCTATACGTACAGGTTCTTCTCGGTATTTTTTTAGGTGTACTTGTAGGCTGGCTTTTCCCGGGCTTTGCTCCTACTGCAAAACTTATCGGCGAAACGTTTATCAACATGATTCGCATGGTGATTGCGCCTGTCATATTCTTCACCATTGTCTCCGGAATTGCCGGTGCGGGCGATATGAAAAAGGTGGGCAGGGTAGGTGTAAAGGCCCTGATATATTTTGAAGTCATTACTACACTGGCCCTTCTCATCGGTCTCGTAACCGCAAATCTTGTACAACCTGGTGCCGGCGTGGCTGCGCCGCCTACAGAAACTACACAGGTGTTAGAAATATCACAGAAAGCAAGTGAAATAAATTGGGGCGAATTTTTTGCGCATATTGTTCCGGCAAATATTGTGGATGCTTTTGCCAAAGGAGAAATTTTACAAGTGTTATTTTTCAGTGTGCTATTTGCTATCGGTATGAAAAAACTTGGACCCCCAGGTTCTTCCGTCCTGGGCAGTTTTGAAAAGATTAATAAAATTCTTTTCAACGTATTGGGCATTATTATGAGGCTTAGCCCCATAGGTGCTTTTGGCGGTATGGCATATACCATTGGGAAGTTTGGATTTGCTACCCTGGCAGTATTGGGTAAACTCATGATTACTTTTTACATCACGGGGTTCCTGTTCATTTTTGTTGTCCTCAATCTCGTCTGCCGGTATTATAAAATTAATTTGTGGAAGCTGCTGGTTTATATAAAAGAAGACATACTTATCGTGCTCGGTTCCAGTAGCAGCGAAGCCGTGTTACCTTCTGTCATGCAAAAGCTAACTGCCGCGGGCTGTGAAAAAGAAGTAGTGGGTATCGTCATACCGACGGGTTATAGCTTTAACCTGGATGGCACAACCATTTATTTAAGTATGAGTGTAATCTTCCTGGCGCAGGTATTTGGTATTGATCTCAGCCTGGGACAGCAACTCACCGTCATCGGAATTTTATTACTTACAAGCAAAGGAGCTGCGGGTGTTACAGGTAGCGGGTTTATCGTTCTTGCTTCAACTTTAGCGGCCTTAAAAGTTATTCCCCTGGAAGGCCTGGCACTGCTGATTGGGGTAGATCGGTTCATGAGCGAAGGACGAGCCATCATTAATTTTATTGGCAATACGATTGCTACGGTCATCATTGCTAAATCTGAAAATGAAATTGATATGGAAATATATGATGTGGTTGTGAATAAGAAAGCAACGGTTAACACTGAAAGTCTTTTAGTTTTAAATGCTAACTAATCTCTTTGTGCCATCTGATTTTTCAACTTAAAATTTGAATCGTCACGTTATTACAACATAAATTGTATTTTTGCAACCAGGTTTCAAAGATTTGTTACATAAAACTATATACAGGAAGGTCACCGGCATGGCAATTTTGATTGTTATGTTACTGGCTGTTTGTCCGAAATCTTACTTGCACAACATTTTCAGCAATCACCAGGACCAGGAACATTTTTGTCATTCAGAAATACCCGGGCAGGAATGTTTACACAACTGGGGATTTGCCTGCGAAATAAATGACCTTGTGGTCAGCCATGCTTATGGCAGTTTTGACCAACCCCTTCTCATAGTCCCTCTGCAACAACATATTGTTTTTATTGTTCCGCTTTCAGCCTGGGAAATAAGCACTCCATTTTCTACCCGTGATAGCCGCGGCCCGCCCGTGATGAGTTGATTTATTGATTACATTATCTCATCGACAACTCATTTATGAAAAGAATTATTTTACCAGGCCTCCTGGTATGTCTCGGTTTAATTACCCAGGCGCAGCAAAAACCCCGATATATTTTATCCGGAACTATAACTGATGTAAAAACCGGTTCACCACTTCAAGGCGCTTCTGTTTTGCTGGTAGATGCCCGCAGCGGTGCCCTTACTGATTCCCTGGGCCATTATCATTTTGAAAATATTGCTACCGGCCATACGCTTATAGAAATTTCTAACCTGGGTTACCGCTCACAGGTAAGCCATCTTGATGTGTCTGGTGCGACAGAGAAAGATTTTGCCCTCGTGTCTTCCATCATAGAAAATGAAGGGGTAACGGTAACGGCTACTGGCTCCGCTACTTCCATACGTAAGTTGCCGGTGTCTATTACCCGTGTGAGTAAAACCACCCTGCTGGAATCGGGGGGAGGAAACATTATAAATGCCATCAGCAAACAACCGGGTGTTAACCAGGTTACAACAGGGCCGGCTATTTCCAAACCTGTAATACGTGGCCTCGGATATAACAGGCTCGTCGTCATCAATGATGGCATTCGCCAGGAGGGGCAGCAGTGGGGCGATGAACATGGCATTGAGATAGATGATAATAGTGTGAGCCATGTTGAAATTGTAAAGGGTCCGGCTTCCCTTATTTATGGTAGTGATGCCCTGGCAGGTGTTATTAATATTATCACCACCACGCCGGTGCCTGCTGCCACTATCCGTGGGAATATTTTTAGCAGTTATAACAGCAATAACAGGGAACGCAGCCTCTTTGCAAATCTTGGAGGTAACAACCACGGGTTTACGTGGGAAGGGTGGGCAGATGGTAAAGCCGCCGGCGATTATAAAAATAAATATGATGGCTATGTCTGGAATTCCAAATACAATGAATTTAATTTTGGAGCTTCAGTAGGGTTAAATAAGCAGTGGGGTTACAGCCGCCTTATCTTCAGTAATTTTCACCAGCACCTGGGAATTATAGAAGGTGAAAGAGATGATGAAGGAAGATTCGTAAAACTTCTTCCCGGTGGGATGGAAACTACACCAACGCTACAGGATTCTAAGAGTATAATACCTTCTGTGCCATCCCAGGAAATACAACATCAGAAACTCACGTGGCTCACCAGTTACCAGGCTAGTAAAGGCAGGTTGGGATTAAATCTTGCCTTGCAACGCAACCAGCGCCGGGAATTTGGAAATCCCGATGCTCCCAAAGAAGCAGGTTTATATTTTGACCTGCCAACATTTAATTATGGAATGTCTTATAACTATCATAGCCATAATGGTTGGGAAAATGCAATTGGAATAAATGGTATGGTTCAAAAAAGCCTTAATAAAGCTGAAGAAGTGTTGGTACCGGAGTATAATCTTTTTGATGCCGGCGCTTATTTTTACACCCAGAAAACAGTGAATAAATTAACGTGGAGTGGTGGCTTACGTTTAGATAACAGGCAATTGAACAGCATGGCACTTGAAGAGAATGGATTTAAGCGATTCACAGCCTTTAGTAAGAATTTTACGGCTTTGTCTGCGAGTGCCGGTTTCAATTATGCGCCACGGGAGAATCAATTATTTAAATTTAACCTGGCACGTGGTTTCCGTGCACCTTCTATACCAGAGTTAGGTTCTAACGGGGCACATGAAGGCACCAACCGGTATGAATATGGGAATGCCGGGCTAAAACCGGAAACTTCTTACCAGGCAGATGCGGGATACGAAGTGCATTCTGAACACGTCTTATTTAACCTGTCGATCTTTTATAATCAAATTAATAATTTTATTTTTTACCGTCGTTTGCTTTCTTCAACAGGTACGGATTCCATGGTTAATGCCATCCCTGCATTTTTATTTAGCCAGCAAACTGCGCATATTTATGGGGCTGAAGCGTTGATTGATATTCACCCACATCCGCTGGATTGGTTGCATTGGCAAACGACTTTTAGCTATTTGCAGGGCAGGTTTAATAAGGCAATACAGCAAAATCGCAACATGCCATTAATGCCACCGTTCCGGGCTATCAGCCACGTGAAAATAGAGCAGGAGACAGGCAAAAATAATTGGCTGGGCATTACATTTTTTGCCGAGGCGGATATTACTGCAGCGCAGACGCAGGTATTTACGGCCTATAATACCGAGACTAACACAAAGGGATACACGCTTTTTAACAGTGGCCTCACATTATCTTTTAATAAAAATAAACGCAAACTTTTTGATTTTTATATCATTGGTAATAACCTGGGTGATGTAGCGTATCAGAATCACCTCAGCCGTCTAAAATATGCAGATGAAAATTTGGTGAGCGGTAGAATGGGGGTATTTAATGTGGGCCGCAGCGTGATGTTTAAGGTAAATGTGCCGTTGAGTTTTGTAAATAAAAATTAATAGGGGAAAGATTGTATTAAAAAAGACGTTTTAAATCCAGTGACTTCAATTAAAAAATCTGCACTTTGACGAATTATTATTTTATGGCAAGTTCTTTTTCTGATTTTACCATTTGATGCAAATATTCTTTCAAAAACCCTTTTAAACTTAAATCTTCATCAAGTTCAGGCCAATGAATACCAGTTCCACTAGGTAAAAGTATATAGTTCTTAATTTGATTTGGAGTAGCATTTCTCAAACCTTTATAAAATGTGACAGGGATAACTAATTTTAAATCATGACTTAAATAAATATATACATTTGACTGATCCGGACTCAACGCTAACATTTTTATTTTTAACCCTTCACTAAATATTAGGTTTTCAATAGCATCATATTTATTTGTCGAAGTATTCATGCCATTTTTCTTTTAAAATTACAATATTTAAACTAATAACTTTCATAATATCACGTTCTTCCTTCTTTGTGTAATTAATGAAATAGACAGGTACTATCTCCGGATCTAACCATACTTTGGCAATAGCATCTCCTTTTTCAATATGTATATGAAGAGGTTCGTTACTTTCATTGCTATAGAAAAAAAAACGATAACCATCAATTCTTAATATTGTTGGCATAAACTGCTTATCTAACTTCAATATAGGTAAATTCGAGAACTGTCCAAAAAGTAACATTCAAGATATTCAGGCTGATTAAAATAAAGCTAACAAAACCCTTAACACTTATAACGATATTATTAATTACTAAAAAATTGTATAATTCAATATAAAAAAGGGCGGTCACAATTCTTTAAATGGTGAGTGCTGTATCATTAGAATAAACAAATTTTTTTTTAGAATAATCTTTTATGAAAATGACTAAGGCATATCTAAGAGAATTATAGATACAATTTCCCCATTGTTTTTATTTTGTACATAAGCCATCAGCAGGCATTCATCTTTTGATAAGCCTTCAGGCATATTTATTTTTAAAGATGTGTTTCCATCGAGAGCAGCAGTTTCAAACCCCCGAACGATGTTATGATGCCGAATGGTTACGCCGGCATTCTCACCACGTTTTACCAGCGTTTCCGCGTGACGTTGTACAAGGGCAATGTTCAATAATGCATTATTAATTTTTTCCTGAGAAGAAACCAGCAATTCTCTTTCATCCGCATTTACTTTAATATCCGGAAGTGAAACCGTGGTGTTGCCATTATTGGATTGAATATATCGGGCCAGGGTTTGTCGGTCAGAACCTACAAGTTCATATTTTCCATTTACAACTGCCTGTGGCGTGTAGACGCTATTCAGGTTAAAAATGCCGGCATACCAGCGCTGCCGGTTAGTGTATTCAGGGCTGCTGAATTTATCTTTCCAATTCAGGTGGTTCCAGTAATCTACATGAAATTCCAGTACAAAAACATTTGGTTTATCAACATATTCTGCCAATAACTTTTCTGCCGCCGGGCACGAAGAGCAACTTTCTGAGGTAAATAATTCTACAACAGAAAAAGGAGCCTTGCTTCCCGGTATAGGTTCTGACGCACGTATAGTATTATGATTATCCCCGGTACTTATTTGCCCGCAGGCAGAAAACAAAAGCATTGGTAACAGAAGATTATAAAGGAGTGGCATGAGTTGATTTTTTTATGATATACGTAAAGATTAGATAAACCTTACGGGTAAATATGTTAAAGCATTTCTGGGTACGTGTCTTTATTAGTTTTTGTACCCCAAAATTTTTTCGTCAATTTTACCATATGACAAATAATGAAATAAAATTCCTGGAAGGGCCGCAGGATCGCTGGAAAGATTTCAAGTTTACTTTTAGTGTGATGTGTGAATTTATCAAAGGCTTCCGGACACTTCATTTTGTGGGGCCCTGCGTTACGGTTTTTGGTTCGGCACGATTTAAAGAAGATCATAAATATTATAAGCAAACAGAGAAAATTGCCGGGGAAATTGCCAAACTGGGATTTACCATTATGACGGGCGGCGGGCCGGGAATTATGGAAGCAGCTAACCGCGGCGCCAAAGCCGTTGGCGGCCGCAGTGTCGGTTGCAATATTGAGCTCCCGTTTGAACAACACCATAATCCTTACATGGATAAATGGGTGGATATAAAATATTTTTTCGTGCGCAAAACCCTGCTCATAAAATATTCTTATGCTTTTATCGTGATGCCGGGAGGCTTTGGAACATTAGATGAATATTTTGAATCGTTGACCCTCATCCAGACCCGCGTCATCAGCCAGTTCCCGGTGATTATTTTTGATACAGAATATCATAAAGATGTGATTGAGCATATTCATAATATGGTAGAAGCAAAAACAATATCTGCCGAAGATCTTAAATTATGTTTATTTACGGACTCTGTGGAAGAAGCCATTGCCCACTTGAGGAAATACAGCATTGAAGAATTTGGATTGAAGTACGAGGTGAAAAAATCCAGTTGGTGGCTGGCAGAAAAGCCACTTAAGACCTCACATGCCTAATGTAATGGCAATCACATTCCGCCAGATTAAAATACTTACACCCAGCAAGGCTATAGCAATACCTGCCAGGGCCCGCGGCGTTACCCGTTGTTTAAAAACAAAGTGAGAAATCACCAGGGCCACTACGGGTACAAGGGCAAAAATAGTTTGCGCCACGGCAACCGATATGGTTTGTATGGCAAAAAGCGCCAGTCCCACACCTATCAATGGGCCGAAGATAGTACCGGTGGCTGCAAGTCCCAATACGTGTGCTGGTTGACGGCGGATGCGTTCAATTTTTTCACCTAGCTTACGAAAAATCAGCAGGAATAAAATGACAATGACAGTAGCTACGAAAAAGCGTATAAACGATGCCGTTAGGGGTTGTATGGCTACGCCGGAAAGCGCCTGCACGGTAAACGCTTTTTTACTGAAGGCCAGGCCCGACCCATTGCATAGTGCCGAAACAATTCCAAACAGGATGCCCATGGGAACACTGCCTTGTCCGTGGTTGGGTATGTTTGCTCTTTCTACACGGCCCAGGCTAATACCCATTACCCCGGCCAGGGTGATGGCCATGCCCGCCATACCCATATAGTTTATGCTTTCTCCTAACAGGATATAACCAAATAACAATGCTGCTGCAGGGGAAAGGGTAGAAAGTACACTGCCAAACCGGGGGCCCAGGATGGCATACATGCGCAAGCCATAATAATCGCCGATGCCTAACGCCATTATACCGCTCAGCCCCAGCCAGCCCCATGCCGCCAGGTATCCGGAATCAAAAATTTGCAGGGCCGCACCATTTTCTACTATTATCGCTGCAATGAAAACAAGCATGGTTCCTAGCACAAGCCGCACGAGGTTCATGCCCGCTACCGTCATTAAACGCCCGGCTTTCGTAAATGGGAAAACACTAATAGCCCAGCAGACGGTAGCACCAAAAGCAAAGTATAGTCCTTCGGAGGTATGCATATTTATTTTTCTGTCGTATGACGGAAGAGAACATTAGCCATAATTATTTTTATAAACAAGGACAACCGGGCCAGGCCATTCTTTTCTTTACTGGCCTGTAAGCTGAATAAAAATATTTGCTTTATCTCCGGTAACATAAGTTGAATTTTCTCCAGGCTTACCGCCCATTCCTTTTTTTTTCTTTCGGTTAGTTTTCTCAATAAAAAAAATCCTAAAGGTGCCAGTATAAAATACCACGCACCGATAATGAGAAGTGCCCTTGTGACAATCTGTGTAATATCATCTTTAGGCAGCCAGCGATTTTCCGGCATCATTATACCCTGTAATAAAAGGGTAAGCAAAATAAGCCAGGCTATTACAAAAAGCCAGCGGATTTTATTTGGCTTTGCCGGTATACCAGGATGTATAGCCGGAAGATTTGAGTTGACATAACGCGTGTACTGGTGGCTGTTGCGTGCAAATGCTGCAGCAAAATGGCCAATTATAAATCCCCCAATGATATGTATGAAAATGTAACCGCCTGCCATCCAGTAAATTAAATTATCCCGGGTACTTCCTGGGTGCAGGAGCTTATCTATAAAACCATCGATCGCATTCCAGAAAGTGGAGCCGAAGACCAGCCACAATACCAGTATTTTTTGAATGGCCGATTCCGTTAGTGCCAGGATGCCCAGCAGGATAGATTTTGCGTGGAAATTATGGCGGCTGCGAAAAAGCAATGCGGCCATTATGCCCTGGAAACTCACGGCAATATATGCCGTTGGTGGGCTATGTGGGCTTAGCAAAAGTTTGAAAATTATGACGATAAGGGTGGCTTTGAGTATGGCCCGGGTACTATGAAAATACCAACCGAGTAAACACAGGCAAAGCACCGCCATACCACTTATTATCATACCGGTAAAGGGTAGAGCAAGGGCATGCAT
This sequence comes from Ferruginibacter sp., assembly GCA_039926825.1. GTDB lineage: Bacteria > Bacteroidota > Bacteroidia > Chitinophagales > Chitinophagaceae > Ferruginibacter. Next base: position 2,457 of record JBDSWG010000160.1, on the reverse strand, counting down.
AATACCGCCGGCAAATCCTTCACAAGCCACCCACAAAGCAATCAAGCGGTAATAACTAATATCGCGGTTTACCCTCGCGTTCACTTCGTTCATAATAACAATTCGCTTACCTTTATTTGCTTAATGAAAATTGCTTGACGACATTTATATTAAATGAAGAGGAAATAAATACGGCGTTGCCGCCCGGAACCCTCCTCCTGGATTTCATTCGTTATCACAAATCCCTTACGGGTACAAAGATAGGGTGCCGCGAAGGTGACTGTGGTGCCTGCACGATATTAGTTGGTGAATGGCAGCATGGAAATTTGCAATATTCTTCTGCCACAAGCTGCCTGATGGCGCTGGGCAATGCTGCAGGTAAGCATATTGTAACTATTGAAGGCCTGAATGGTACATCGCTGAATTTGGTGCAGGAAGCTTTTGCTGAAGAGGGTGCCAGCCAATGCGGCTTCTGTACACCGGGTTTTATTGTGGCCCTCACGGGATTTTGTATGCAGGATGTTGTACATGATTACCCATCTGCCGTAAAAGCCATGGATGGAAATATCTGCCGCTGCACAGGTTATAAATCTATTGAAAGAGCAGCAGAAAAAGTCTGCAGTGGCTTAATGGCAGATGGAAAAACGGGGCTTACTTCTGCCATAGAAAAAAACATTATTCCCCGGTATTTTGAAAATATTGCCTCACGTCTGCAGCAACTTCCCTCATCTGTCGGTAACGGGCAAACGAAAAATAACGGCCTGCCGAAATTCCTGGGCGGTGGCACAGATTTATATGTGCAGCAACACGACAGCATGCCGGCTGCAGACATCGCCTTCCTGTATGATAGGGCTGGCCTCAATGGCATTACAGAAGATAACGGATCCTGCTACATGGGTGGGAGTGTAACGGTGACTGATTTAGTTAATTCAAAAACTATAGCAAAACATTTCCCGGATTTCCCGGGTTACGCCCGTCTTGTATCGTCTACGCCTATACGCAATATGGCTACCCTGGCCGGGAATTTTGTAAATGCATCACCCATTGGTGACTTTACGGTATTCTTCCTGGCTTTGGATGCTGAAATAGAACTGGCAGAAGGGGAGGATGCACGGTGGCTGCCATTGAGAAAACTTTACAAAGGTTATAAACAACTGGATAAATCGCCGGACGAATACATCCGCACCATACGATTTCACCTGCCGGGAAAAAGCACCCGTTTTAATTTTGAAAAGGTAAGCAAGCGTACTCATCTTGATATTGCCAGTGTAAATTCAGCCTTTTGCCTGGAGGTACATAATAATATAATTATTAAAGCCGGTTTGGCTGCCGGGGGCGTGGCACCCGTACCGTTATACCTTGAAAAAGCTTCTGCCTTCCTGGCTGGTAAAGAAATCTCCATTGAACTTTTACAGGAATTATTGATGCAGGTGAATGAAGAAATATCTCCAATCAGCGATGCCCGTGGCGCTGCTTCTTACAAACGTTTGTTACTGGCGCAGTTGATTAAATCACATTTCTTACAATGCTTCCCGCACCTGGAGCTGCAACCTGTTTTAGAAGCATGAAAAATATAGATTCATTTACACATACCCGCGGAGAATCTGTTTACCTCGACGACATTCCACTCCTAGCAGGTACATTATTTGGTGCCGTCTTTGGCTCGCCCGTTGCCCATGGTAAAATTATTTCCCTCGATGTTTCTGCAGCAGAGGCACTTCCCGGCGTAACAAGGATTTTTACTCATAAAGATATCCCGGGCACAAACCAGATTGGTGGAATTGTTCCGGATGAACCATTATTGGCTTCAGATGAAGTGCATTTTAGCGGCATGCCGGTGGCTTTTGTTGTAGCCACCAGCGCAGACATAGCCTATGCTGCCCTGAAAAAAATTAAAATTGAAATTGAAGCATTACCTGTGGTGACGGATCCACGCCAGGCGAAAGAAAATGGCTCCCTGCTTGTACCTCCTCGTAAATTTAAATTAGGTGATACAGATGCAGCTTTTAAAAAGTGCAGGCACATCATCGAGGGCCGGGCGTCAACTAACGGGCAGGAGCATTTATATATTGAAACCCAGGGCGCTTATGCGGTACCGGTAGAGGGAGGAAACCTGCGGGTGTATTCCTCAACCCAGGGTCCCACCGCGGTGCAACGCCACATGGCGGCTGTGCTGGGCATTCCCATGCACAAGCTTGAAATTGATGTTACCCGCCTGGGTGGTGGTTTTGGTGGCAAAGAAGACCAGGCAACCTGTTGGGCTATTTTTTGTGCCCTGGCTACCTGGCATTTAAAAAAACCAGTGAAGTATTGCCTGCATCGCATGGAAGATATGCGCATGACAGGTAAGAGAAATCCTTACACTTCGGATTACAAAATAGGGCTGGATAAAAACCTAAAGATAATTGCATACGAAGCCGAATTCTACCAGAATGGTGGGGCGGCAGCAGATTTATCACCGGCTGTTTTAGAGAGAAC
>JBDSWG010000159.1:0-3665 GCA_039926825.1 Ferruginibacter sp. | reverse complement strand
AACTTTTGTACGGGAAGATATTGGCCCATACATCCAGTTACACATGACCCGTTGTATTCTTTGCTACCGCTGCATTTACGTCGCAGACCAGATTACCAATAACCGCGTTCATGGCATTATCGATCGCGGTGATCATGCAGCTATATCTACCTATATTTCTAAAGCCATAGAAAATGATTTTAGTGGCAATATGATAGATGTATGTCCCGTGGGCGCTCTCACAGATCGTACATTCCGCTTTAAGAACAGGGTGTGGTTTACCAAACCTGTAGATGCACACCGTGCCTGCGAAACACCGGACTGCTGCGGTAAGGTCACCCTTTGGCTCCGTGGAGATGAAGTTTACCGCGTAACTGCACGGAAAGATGAGTGGGGAGAAGTGCAGAGTTATGATGGTAAAGTGGGCTGGATTTGTAATACCTGCAGGTTCCACAAAAAATCTACTGCAGACTGGCAGGTGGAAGGCTTAGCGTCTATCAGCCGGAAATCTGTGATAAGCGCAAACAAGTATCGTAAAATGGAAATGCCTAATGAAACCATCATGGAAGTGATGGATGGCCTTATGCCTAAATTACTGATGAACATACATAATGTAAGTGATGTAAACTTACCAGTGGTCCACCTGAGTGAAATTCCTGGCCCGGCGCACAGTAATAATTTTGTAAAACATGCCCCGGATTTAAATGAAGAAGCACGGCAGTTTGGCGATATAAAAAAAGAAAATTAACCCTTTATGCTCCTGTTGCTTGATGTTGCAATGTTATTAGAAAAATTGGTCCTCATAACCATTGTGGTTATGGCTTCCCTGGGTATTGCCATGTATACCACATTTGCGGAGCGCAAAGTAGCGGCTATTTTGCAAGACAGGAGAGGCCCAAACCGTGCCGGACCTTTCGGAATCCTGCAACCCCTGGCGGATGGATTGAAATTGTTTTTTAAAGAAGAAATTATTCCCAATTTTTCCTCCAAGGCATTATTTGTTTTAGGGCCGGGCCTGGCGATGCTTACAGCCATTATGGCCAGTGCTGTTATTCCCTGGGGTGATAAAGTACATTTTTTTGGCCGGGATATTTCTCTTCAAATTGCAGATGTAAATATTGGCATACTATACGTTTTTGGCGTGGTGAGTATGGGCGTATATGGTATCATGATTGGAAGCTGGGCCAGTAATAATAAATTTTCTTTGTTGGGTGGCTTACGTGCTGCTTCACAAATCATCAGTTATGAACTGGCTATGGGAATAGCCCTTATTGCCCTTTTAATGGTAACGGGTACGCTTAGCCTGAAAGAGATGGTGGTACAGCAGCAGCAAGGTGGCTGGGGTGGCCTGCTGGGCTGGAATATTATTAAACAGCCTCTGGGGTTCTTCATTTTTATAATCTGTGCTTTTGCTGAATGTAACCGTACGCCATTTGATCTGCCGGAAGCAGAGAATGAACTTATCGGCGGCTACCATACGGAGTATTCTTCAATGAAACTGGGTTTTTACCTCTTTGCAGAATATATCAATATGTTCGTGAGCAGCGTTATTATGTCTACTTTATTTTTTGGTGGTTATGATATGCCTTTTGTAAATGAAGCGGCGCTTTCTCCAAATGTGGCGGCCCTGGTGGGTATAATTGCATTAATGGGCAAAGTGGTATTTTTCCTTTTCCTTTTTATGTGGGTGCGGTGGACGATTCCAAGATTTCGTTATGACCAGCTTATGCACCTCGGCTGGCGGATTTTATTACCCCTGGCATTATTTAATATGCTGCTTACAGGAGGTATCATTTTATACTTTAATAAATAAGCCCATAACAATTAACTTATTTTTGAAATTATTATAAGGCATGCAAGCATTAACCAACAGAATACAACACGTAGATAGGAAGCCCCTTACATTTATGGAAAGGCTATACCTGCCTGCCATATTGAAAGGTATGATGATTACATTCAGCCATATTTTCAAAAAGAAACCCACCATAAATTACCCGGAAGTGACCCGGCCCTTCAGCCCTGTTTTCCGTGGGCTGCAAATTTTAAACCGCGATGAGGAAGGCCGCGAAAACTGCACTGCGTGCGGGCTCTGTGCTGTGGCCTGCCCGGCTGAAGCCATTACTATGGAAGCTGCCGAAAGGCTACCCGGTGAGGAACATTTATACCGGGAAGAAAAGTATGCAGCTAAATATGAAATTAATATGCTACGCTGTATTTTTTGCGGGCTTTGCGAAGAAGCCTGTCCTAAAGATGCCATTTACCTGAGTGAAACTTTCACCCCGGCAGATTACCAGCGCAAACAGTTTATTTACGATAAGCAGGATTTACTTATTCCACACCCCATAGAAGAACCAGAGGCTTATAAAAAGGCACTCGGAAACAGGGCAAAACCATCAGCTAATTAGGAAGTCGCAATGAGTACTACGTTTATTATTTTTCTTTTGCTATCGCTTATGGCCGTGGGGGCCGCCATTATGATGCTGGTGAGTAAGAACCCGGTGAAAAGCATTCTCTGGCTCATCGTAGTTTTCTTTGCCATCTCCGGGCATTATATTTTACTCAATGCCCAGTTCCTGGCCGTCGTCAATATTATTGTTTATGCCGGTGCCATCATGGTGCTTTTTCTTTTCGTTGTCATGCTTATGAATTTAAATGCAGATTCCGAACCGGCAAAAAATTATCGTCTGCATTTAATCGGTATTATTTCCGCGGGATGTCTTTTACTCGTCCTGCTTTCTGCCATTATGAAAATTGATGTGGAAAATCCTGTTCAGACAACAAGCGGAACTTCCGGGCTGATAGGCAACCTGGGAAAAGTGTTATTTACTCAGTATGTGGTTCCATTTGAATTAAGCAGTGTTTTATTTCTCAGTGCCATTGTAGGCGCTGTTATTATTGGTAAAAAAACCTAAGAAACATTATGAAATTATTCATCAGGCTATTTTTTGCAGTGGCATTATTTACTGCCGCAGCGTTCCCTGCCCGGGCGCAGGTAAAACTGGAAGACATTCCATTTGACTTATCTGACATACTGGGAAAAGCAAAATTGCTGAAAGTTCAAAAGGGTTTTTCGCCTGTATTTATGCTGGGAAATTTCCAGGTAAATAAAGTCGGAATCCTGGGAGAAAAATTAAAAGGGATCGGAATCCTGGGAGATATTTTTGGCAGCAAGCAAATAGAACAGGTAACAAAACTCTATAAGACTTATAAAACCGGCCTGGTGGTATTTAAAGTTTTAGCAGCAGCCGGAACTGCCGCCACCGTGGTAAGTACTGTAAAAGGCATAACAGATGACCAGGGCTTTAATGCTTCCTCTGTAAAAGGGTTATTATATCCGGCCCTCGCCTCATTAGGAACAGGGATAGCAACAAAATTGCTTACTAAAGCAGCATCTTATAAAGCCGTTGATTTATTTAATGGCGTAGTAAAGAAAACACTAAAAGATATTTTATCGGTTAAGCCGGCCTCTTCTACTTTGGGAGTGGGCCTGTATGTACAATTATAATTATGGATATAAAAGCCTATATCATTTTATCGCTTACCCTTTTTACCATCGGGATTGCCGGGGTACTCATCCGGCGCAATGCAATCATTGTTTTTATGTGTATTGAAATTATGTTGAATGCTGTAAATATCCTGCTGGTGGCTTTTTCTAAAATGCATGTGATGAGCGGGGTGCCAAAGAC
>JBDSWG010000158.1:0-15855 GCA_039926825.1 Ferruginibacter sp. | reverse complement strand
ATTTGAAAAGAGAATATAGTTTTTTAGCCAGACTTTAAAATACCCAACCATTGTTATCCTGAAATATGTATGGAAAATCTTTAATTTATTTTGACCAGGCAACCTTCATAAGCAAATTGTCGTATTGAGGATTGAATATAGGATCTTTAAACTAAACCTGACTTCAGATGAGAAAAAGTTTACTCTTTGCATTTTTTGTAATGTTTTTGATGGGATATATTTCCTGTAGCAAAAGCGGGCCTTCAAAGCCTGCTGATCCCTGTGCCGGTATAACTATTACTGTTTCCGGAACCACTGTTAACGCCACCGCGGGTATTTCTAATGGTAGTATAACAGCAATAGGAAGTGGAAGTACAGGACTTACCTATACCATAAACGGAGGAAGTTCGCAGTCTTCCGGAACATTTATAAGTCTTGCTCCCGGCACATATACAATAACAGCAAAAAATGCATCCGGATGTAGTGGTTCTTCGCAATTTACTGTCGGTTCTGTAAATCCCTGCAATGGTGTAAATGTAACGGTAACGGGTACTGTAGTGAATGCAGGAGCAGCTAATAATAATGGAAGTATAACGGCAACTGCTACGGGAGGGACAACTTTTACTTACAGCATTAACGGGGCAGCCTTTCAGTCTTCAGGCGTATTCTCAGCCCTCCCGGCCGGGTCTTATATCATTACTGCACGCAATGAAAATGGGTGCACAGGTACGGCTACATTTGCTGTAACCAATCCCTGTTCCGGTGTTACGGTTGCGGTAAGTGCCACAGTAACGAATACGAATAGTGGCGCAAGCACAGGAAGCATAACAGCCACAGCATCCGGTGGCAGCGGTTTCACTTTTAGCTTAAATAGCAGCCCGTTCCAGGCTTCCGGCACATTTATTAATCTTGCGGCTGGTAATTATACAGTTGTAGCTAAGAACAGTAACGGATGTACAGGCAGCGGTTCCTTTATTGTAAATACTACCAACCCCTGCACCGGTGTAACCATTACGGCCACGTCTGCCATTGTAAATGTAACGCCTTGTTCATCTGCTGCGAATGGAAGCATTACCCTAACAGCTTCTGGCGGTACAGGCCCCTACACTTTCAGTTTAAATGCGGGTACATTTCAATCTTCCAATACATTTTCCGGATTGGCAGCAGGAAGTTATAGTGCCGGTATTAAAGATGCAAATGGTTGCACTGGTTCATTAAATAATATTACCGTTGCAACTGCGGGTGCCGGCCCATTGTTTACGGATGTGAAGCAATTGCTTGCCGCCAACTGTGCAATAAGCGGATGCCACGCCGGGCCCACTCCCCAAAATGGGTTGGACTTTTCTTTAGACTGCACAATCGTTGGTAATAGTGCAAGAATAAAAGCCCGGGCAGTAGATGCTAATCCCAGCCAGATGCCGCCACCACCAAATGCGGTTTTGTCAACAACAGATAAGCAAAAAATTGTCAATTGGATCAATGCCGGGGGACAGGTAAATAATTAAAAACATCAGGCTGGTTTACTAAAAACTACTTTTTATATTATTATTAACCCTTGGTAAAGTATAATTTTAGGAAAGCAACCTCATGTTGATACTAAACATAAGGTAGTCAACCAAAATTTGTATCAGAACCTGCATGATATCATTAAAGGCTGCCAGGGCGGTAATGAAAAGGCTCAGAAAAACCTTTATGAAAATTATTATGGTTTATCCCTGAAGATTGTATTTCGTTATATATACCACTTCGAAAATGCCCGGGAAGTAGTGCACGATGGTTTTGTAAAAATTTATACAAAAATTCATTTATTCACCTGCGACGATATCTCAAAAATTCAGCCCCGGTTTTACAGTTGGCTTAAAACTATAATGGTTCATACGGCTATTGATGCCCTCAGGAAAAATAAACTATTGCCAGAAATAGGAATACTCACAGACGCAGCCTGGCTTAAGGATGATGCTGCAAATGCAGCAGACATGCTGTTTTACAAAGAATTAATTGTACAGGTAAAAAAATTACCGCCCGGTTATCGCATAGTATTCAACATGTTTGTGATAGATGGATATAGCCATAAAGAAATTTCCATTTACCTGGGTATATCTGAGGGTGCCTCAAAATCTAATTTATTTAAAGCCAGGGGAATTTTACAGGATTGGGTGAAAAAAGCTGAAGAAGAAAAATGCTACATGTAAGAGAAAATAATGATGAATTATTCAGGGAAGCTGCCAGCCATTATCCAGTTAATACAGCTACTGGAGATTGGCAGAATTTTAAGCATATATTTTCTGTGCGTAAAAAAAAGTATTATTTTTTATTTCCGGTATGCGTATGGTTATGCCTGATTCTGATGCCGTTAGTGGCAACCGATATTATTTTCACCAGGGACTTCCATTTTATTAATCCTATCGATCATTTTTCTACCACTGAAAATAAATCTTCACCGGGCAAAAGCAACATACATCCATCAACTACTGCGGAAAGTAGCGTGAATAAAGACGCCGCAATTAAAAATCATATACGTAAGACTCAGGAATTGCAGGCAAAATCGGGAAAATATTCTTTACCTGAAAAGCAGGCAAATCATCTTCCCCCTGCTGATATTTCTGTTTCAAATATAAACAAACAAACAGGGACGAAGCTGGCTATTGATGAGGATAAATTAGTGGTGGAAGCAAATTTACTTAAAGAAAAAAACATACAATTTCTTGAAAATAGAGATACAGAATCTCAAAATAAAAAAATAGAAAACCTTCCAGGTAAAGCAAGGGAAAATTTTACGGGCCAATTAGATACTTTTATTAATCTACCATCTTTAAAGGAACCTTTGGGAAGAAAACATAAGATGAACTTTTATGCCGGATTTTCCGGCGGTATAGATATTACACAGATTAAAATGCAACACAATTCTCATCCGGGTTACAACTATGGGCTCCTTGCGGGACTGAATATAAATAACCGTTGGGAAATAGAAACCGGAATTTTTCTTGAGACACGATATTATGAAACTACAGGGAAGAATTTTTCCTCCAAAAACTTAACGCTGCCTTCTTACATAAATATTATGTATGCTAAAGGAAATTGTAAAATGCTGGAAATACCTTTCGATATTCATTTTATACCATTTCCTGAAACGAAAAGCAAGTGGTATATTTCTGCCGGAATTTCATCTTACCTTATGACAAAGGAAAATTATGTTTTTACTGTTAATTATAACAACCGTACGTATGACCGTGCTTATATGTACACTAAAGATCGCTCTACACTTCTTGCCGGGCTTACAATAGGAGGGGGATTCTCTACTGCTTTAGGAAAATCTTACCTAGCCAGACTTGCGCCCTACATTCAACTTCCCATAAGTGGTGCAGGCACAGGTCTTCTAAAACTACAGAGTGCGGGACTTAGGGTGGCGATTATCAGAAATACTTCCGGCAAAAAATTAAAATAACGTTCGTAAAAACTTATATTGATGTGTAATTCCGGATTTAATATCCTGGATCCATTTCCACGGCTTTAAATAGATGACAGGCCAGTCTTTATACTGTTGGCAGATTCAGTAATTTTATAACTATCCTCCAGGTGCCATTTTTTAGACTCTACCACTTCTGTAAGAATGGTGCGCATTTGATCTGCGGCTATGCGGGGCAGGTGGCTTTTGCGGGCAGACATTTCTACCTGTTTCTTGCCATTAGCCTGTATAAGGGTAAGGTCTTTACGGTTTAGAAGATTTAAAATGCCTTCGTCAAAATTGTAATATTTATAATCTGGTTCAATACTTAATATTTCCGGTTCGGGGAAGGAAACCAATTTTAGTGTGTTGGTTTCTTCATTGGTTTCCCAGACACATTTTTCAAAATCAAATCCTACCAACACCTTTGCTTCAATAATGACCAGGGCTCTTTTGGTAGAAGGAATAAAGCCGAAGTACTTTTTTGTTTCCTCGTAATTATATAATTCATTAAAGTGCCCTTCAGCACAAACAATTTTAAACACCCGCCTGATGCTTTCCACTACAGTATGCGAAGTATCTGCATGGGTGGTGTTCCGTGAAATCGTCATGATACGCCATACCAGGAACATGATTACGCCACCAATCAAAATGCCTCCCAACAGAAGTGGAAGGGTTTCTGTTTTAGTCGCATTGGCCTGGACCGTGGCTGGACGCAATAAAAAATACAAGATGATAATCATCACGATTATACCGGCAACCATGAGCAGGCTTGAAGACTTATTAAAAAAAGAATTTTTACTCACGGCTTTAATTTGACCTGGTTCATTTGCTGAAGTTACTCAATAAATGTGCTGAAAATGATAAAAAGCCTGGAGGCTTACGACATGGTAATGTATAATATATAGTTCATTGCATCTAAATTGTAAACACGTAAATAAAAAGCCAAATAAAAATGTGAGCGAATACTTCTATAGTTGTCCCGGAATTCTCGAATAATATTTACAGCAATTAGTTTTAATAAGTTTGCAGGAAAAAAGTATATGAAATTCTTTACGGATACCAGGTACTTTTTTTACCATAATTATCCTTACCATTCCTCATACTCTTTCCAGCTTCTTCAAAAAAGCTTTAAATTGCTTTTCAACAATGCATTAATCAACCTGAAAAATTCAATATGAAACAATTGTTAACTACCCTGGTTTGTATAGGCGCCTCTTTCGTGCCATTTGCCCAGCAACCCGTTACGGCTGAAGATTATGCCCGTGCAGAGAAATACCTGGTATGGAACACCCGGTCAATGGTGGATTTTGATAACGTATCACCAAACTGGCAGGGCGATAACAACTTTTGGTACACCAGGAATTCTGCCAACGGTATAGAATTTATTTTAGTAAACGCTAAGGAAGGCAAAAGGGTTGCAGCTTTTGATCAGCAAAAACTTGCAACAGCATTATCCGCTGCAACCGGGAAAACTTATAGTGCACTTAAACTGCCATTTCGTTCCCTGAAGTTTTCCGATGATCAAAAATCTGTTTATTTCAGTGCTGAGGGTAAGCAATGGAAATTTTCTCCCGGTAAAAATGAATTAATCCAGGATCTTAATTCCACACCAAAAGAATATTCAGCTACTTCGCTTGAAGTTCTTTCTCCAGATAAAACAAAAGTTGCTTACATAAAAGATTATAATTTATGGGTGAAAAACGTGGCTTCAGGAGAACGTAAACAACTTACAACAGATGGTATAAAAGATTATGGATATGCTACTGACAATGCCGGCTGGACGCACAGCGATGCAGCCATATTAAGGTGGTCGCCAGATTCAAAAAAAATTGCAACTTTCCGGCAAGATGAAAGGAATGTCGGAAATATGTACCTCGTTACTACAAATGTTGGGCATCCTGTGTTACAATCCTGGAAATACCCTTTACCCGGAGATAGCGTCGTTGCTATGATTGAACGGGTAATTGTAAACGTAGAGGAACCCAAAGTCATCCGGCTGCAGATTCCCCCGGATTTTCACAGGGGTACACTTAGCGATGATATTTCCAGCAGTGGCACGCTGGATGACGTGGACTGGAGTGCAGATGGTTCTCAACTGGCTTTTATTTCCAGCAGCCGGGATCATAAAAGGGCACAAGTGCGTATAGCCAATGCCGTTACGGGGGAAGTGAGGGAAGTTTTTGAGGAGAATGTTCTGACGCAGTATGAGTCCGGGCAGGGAAGTATAAATTTCAGGTTCCTGCCGGCTACCAATGAAATTGTCTGGTATAGTGAGCGGGATGATTATGGACATTTATACCTTTATGACAGCCGTACAGGAAAAGTAAAAAATCAAATCACAAAAGGGAATTATGTTGTTACACGTCTCCTGAAAGTGGATGAAAAAAAGCGTGTTGCTTACTTCGAGGCTGGCGGAATGGATGCATTAAACCCTTATTTTTCACATATTTATTCTATTGGTTTAGATGGCAATCATTTAATGGATCTCACGCCTGAACTCGGTAATCATCGTGGCTCTTTTTCTCCTGACGGAGAATATTTCGTTGATATGTATTCGCAGCCTGTAACACCTGCAGTTATGAATTTGCGAAATATAAAAGGAAAGCTTGTTACCAGCCTGGAAACCACTGATATCAGTCGTCTCCGGGCAATGGGCTGGAAGCCACCTACGGCCTTGAAATTAATAGCAAATGATGGTAAAACTGATTTATACGGGCTCATGTTTTTGCCTTCTCATCTTGATCCCTCAAAAAAATACCCTGTGATTGATTATATCTATCCTGGGCCACAGGGCGGTAGCGTGGGTAGCTGGTCATTCAACGCAGCACGGGGAGACCACCAGGCTTTGTCTGAGCTTGGTTTTATCGTAGTGGTTTTAGAAGGATCCAGTAATCCACTGCGCTCAAAAAGTTTTCATGATATGACCTACGGAAATATGGCTGAAAACACCTTGTCTGACCAGGTAGCTGGTATCAGGCAACTCGCAAAAGTTTATCCTTTTATGGATACAAGCCGCGTAGGAATTTGGGGCCATTCGGGCGGTGGGTTCGCAACTGCTGCTGCCATGTTTCGGTATCCTGATTTTTTCAAAGTGGGCATTTCAGAATCGGGCAATCATGATAACAGGAATTATGAAGATGACTGGGGAGAAAGATATATAGGCTTGTTGCAGAAGGGAGCTAATAATACAGACAACTATGCCAACCAGGCTAACCAGTACAGCGCAAAAAACCTAAAGGGAAAACTTATGCTGGCGCATGGCATGCTGGATGATAATGTGCCTCCCTATAATACCTTATTGGTGGTGGAAGCGTTGGAAAAAGCGAATAAAGATTTTGACCTGGTAATATTTCCTAACAGCCGCCATGGGTATGGGCAGTATAGTACTTATATGATGCGCCGCAGGTGGGATTACTTTGTAGAAAACCTTATGGGGACTACACATCCGAAGGAATATAAATTTACAATTCCGGATATGCGTAATTAAAAAGCAGGTGGAAGGCCTAAGGCAATATCGTAAAGGACATTGGTGGCACAACGGTGCGAAGCATTACACACATATCTTTTTTACAAACCATACAAGACAATAATGAAGATTTTGTTTTGCCAGGTAAAGTGATTTCAGAATTACCGGGAAATAACCAGCACATTGCAAAAAATATGCGTGCTGCAATTAAAACTACTAAAGATGCAGATGACAGCCCCACCAGAAACATCCTACAGGAATCATTAGACGCTTCAGAAAAAAGAATCTGGTTTTTTTTTAGATAACCTGAGGGGGTCAGAATGAAATGTAGGTCAGTTATACTATTATAAATGAGGGAGCCGCAATTGCGGCGCTTTTTTTATTGAAGGTGTAGTATTACCTAAGAATAATTAAAACTTTATGCTACATTCATAAAATATTACACCTAAACAAAGCTAACCTCATGAAAATTATTTGTACTCTGATCTTCTTATATTTTACGCTGCCTTCAATGGCACAAAACAAGGATGATATATTTGCTACAGCCAACAAGTTTTTTGATGCAGAAAATTATGCTGCGGCATACAAGCAGGTAAACCTGGCGGTGAAATCAGATCCGGAAAATGAAAAATTTCTGATGTTTAAAGGAATGACCCAGGTAAAATTAAAAATGTACCAGGCGGCATTTGAAACCTACTCATCCATTATCGAAAAATACCCGGACAACAGCCACGCTTTATTGAACAGGGGGAACCTATTTTATAGCAGCCAGGATTTCGAGTCTGCTTTAGCAGATTTTAATAAAGGTATGAGCCTGGCAAAATCTGACTCTGAAAAAATTTCTTTTCATCTGAACCTGGGTGCTGTAAAATCCTCTACAAGAAACTTTCAGGGGGCCTATGATAATTATATGTCGGCGTATGCTTTAGATTCTATGAACATTGGTATTTTAAACAATCTTGCGACAGTATGTGATGAAGTGGGTAAGGGTGAATTGACTTTAGGCTATCTCGAAAAAATCATACGGATAGACCCAACTTTCGTTGGTGCCTATGGCAATATTGGATTTAAATACCAGGAGATGGGAAATTATGCTAGGGCAATAACATATTTTGACAAAGTATTGGAAATGAATAAAAATGAACCCCTGGGATACAGTAATCGGGCATTCAATAAGTATAAGTTAGGGGATCATAAAGGAGCATTAAATGACATTAATAAATCCATTGATTTATTTCCGGCCAACTCTTATGCATTTCGCATTCGGGCACTTATTTATCTGGCGCAGAATAAAAATTCGGAGGCCTGTAAAGACTTAGACAAAGCGCATATCTTGGGTTTTACAGAAATGTATGGAGGTGAAGTAGATACCTTAATTTCAGAATTTTGTAAATGATTTGTAACCACTGCTAAACAATTTTTATAAAATTTAATGCCTGTTTTTACTTAAACATTTTTTATGACAGTAACTGATATTTTTGAACTGACTATGATTTTGATTTTTATATCAATACAAATTTTAATCATGGTTAAACGGTGGCAGCCAGCCTTATTTTACTTGAATATCGTGTCAGTAATATTCCTCCTTTACATGATTTTCAATCAAACCGGTTATGAATCTGTGGGTTGGATAAAAATAGTTATGACATGCCTGCTTATCCTAAGTACATTCAATGCCTGGAAAAAATACAGGGCGCACCTGCAGAAGTCCAGGAAATAAAAAAGCCACTTTGTAAGATGTAGCTTTTAAAAAAATAAATTTAATTTTTTACCGGCAGGAAGGAATATTGCTTTGCATAATCCATCATCTGTGCAAAAAAGCTGGTCGGGTATTCGATTTTTACATCTGTAATATCCTCACCATTTTTTACGGCAATTAACTTTGGCTGAATAAACCCACGATAAGGTTTTACCTGGAGTTTTGCATAGCGCTCCAGTATTTCTTTATGTAATAAAGGGTCCACTTTTACGCCATAAGTTTCTACGAGGTTTTTTCCCGCCTGGTAATCACCTTCAGATTTTATTCTTTGAATTTCCCGGAGTAACTGCCCAAAAAGATTCCGGAGTTTCTGGTAATCATTGATTTTTACATACGTCTTGCCATCTTTTTTTACAAAAACAACTACGCTATCCTTTAGCCCCTTTTCATAAGCCCATTTTGCCACCGTCTGCCGGTTACGCATATGCGCTTCTTCCAGTTGGTCTCCCGGCTTCAGCCGGGTTAGCTGGGTCATGAGGCCATTCATCATGTAAATATCATATTCTGCTTTGCCCACTTCTATGCTGGGAGAAACGCCTAATTCTACTAACTTAGGATCTATCGAATAATATAAACCCACTAAATCGGCTCGTGCTTCTTCTAATGTGCTGGCATAAGTCTTCAAGGTTTTGTCAGTCGTACCCACGCCCGGGTTAATCTGCCCGGAAGCATGTCCAATGCACTCGTGCATATCTGTGTGGAGGTCAGAAGCCAGGTTGCCATATTGCTTCATCCTTTGTTTAATGGTATCATTAAGCGCAAATTCATCAATCATTCCACCTTTTGCGCCAGCCACATTATAGGAATATATTATGTTGCTGAGGGAAACAGATTTACTGCCATATTCTTTGCGAATCCAGTCGGCGTTGGGAAGGTTAATGCCGATAGGAGTTGAGGGTGAAGCATCGCCGCTTTCACTGATAACGGTAATGGCTTTAGCAGTAATACCTTTTACATTTTTCTTTTTATGTTCTGGCAGAAGCGGGCTGTTATCTTCAAACCATTGGGCCTGGCTGGCAATGGCTTCTATACGTTTGGTAGCCTCCATATCTTTCATACTTACCACACTCTCAAAACTTCCTTTCTTACCAATTGGATCCAGGTACACTTCAATAAAACCATTTACAACATCTAAACGGGAGTTTACATCATTTACCCAGGCAATGCTATACTCATCAAAGGTTTTCAGGTCGCCCGTTTTATAGTATTGCACCAGCAGGCTGAGCGCCTTTTTTTGCGGTTCATTTTCTGCAACCGTAACCGCTTTCTCCAGCCAGGAAACAACTTTTTCTATAGCCGCAGAATACATGCCACCAACCTTCCACACTTTTTCTACTACCACACCATTTTCTTTCATCGTCTTACTGTTAAGCCCCCACGAAGGTGTATTGCCACTATCTGGTTTAGCATTATAAAAAGCCTCAACTTCCTTTTGAGTTACCCCTTCATAAAAGTTTACAGAACTTTTAGCAACGTTATCTATGTTTGCCCTCAGGTCTACCACTTTGGGTTCTATACTCATATCGTATACTATAGGTTTCAGGCGTGCAATAAAAGCGTTTACGGACTCCCCGGTTTCCCTGGTAAGCGCAGCTGTATCACTATTAATCATGACTGAATTGAAGAATTCGGGCGAACACTCCGGGATAAATTTCTCATTGCTGTAATGATGGTGGTTACCGTTACTGAACCAAACACGACCGCAAAACGTTTCAAATTTTTTCCAATCATCAGATGACTTATCACCTTTATAAGTGGCATAAGCATTATCTAATGTGCGTTTTAGCAGAATTCCATATTTACTTTTTTGATCGTAAATAATTTCCCTCCCGCTTTGAGCCGCTTCATATAAATAATAAGCCAGTTGTTTCTGCTGTAAACTCAGGCCTGCAAACCCGGGTACCTGGTAGCGTAATAATTGAAGGTCAGAAAAAGACTCAGCTTCCACCACAAATGTGGTATCGTAAGAATCAGTTACAACACTGTCTTTAACAGGCAATGCAGCGGAATCTTCAGCGCTTTTCTTATTGTTACAACCGGTAGTAAAAACTGATAAAATAACAGCTCCGGAAATTACATTGATCAATAAGAACCTGCGCATGGAAATATGCCGGCCCGTAAGTATGTTTATCATATATCAAAATTTAGAAGAATAAAATTAGGTAAACTTTTTTAAGGCCATTTTGTACTTTTTAAAATACGAGCATAATTGTAACTTTATTCACTTAAATTAAATATTATGTCAGCAATTGAAAAAATAATTTTAAAGGTGGAAACCTGGGTTGATTGCGCACCTGCCTTAACCTGGGAATATTGGATAAACCCGCAGCACATCATGAAATGGAACAATGCTTCTGAAGACTGGCATACGTCTCATGCAGAATCAGACTTTCGCGAAGGAGGCAAATTTCTTAGCCGCATGGCAGCCAAAGATGGGAGCCAGGAATTTGATTTTACGGGAATTTTTGATGTTATCACTATTCCGGAATATATTGAATATACACTGGCTGATGGGAGAAAAGTAAATATTAGTTTTACTGCTGAAGGAAAAGGAACCCGTGTGATTGAAAACTTTGAAGCAGAAGAAATACATGCTCATGAACTGCAGGTGCAAGGCTGGCAGGCCATCCTCGAGAATTTTAAAAAATATGCTGAGTCAAACCGGCCCAGTTAAAGCTTTTGTTTAATAGCTTCTGCCAGCCAGGTTGCCCATTTCGAATATTCTTTTCCGGAAGGATGTAAGCCGTCATTTGCAAGTAGGGTAGGATCAAAACGGGCCATTCTTGTAGAGGGTGTGATATCTATATAATTGCAGAGATAAGCAGTAGTTACTTCTTTATTTATCATATTAAACAAATCTATTTGGCGGCTAATCATTGCCGTATCTGACTGGCCAGCAAATGGCGTGACGCTGTAATCAGGAATAGAAAGTACAAAAACATGGTTTCGGTTTCCACCAGCCAGCTCAATACTTTTTATCAATAGCCCGGTAAACCTGGATCGATAATTCGTCGTATCGTGAGTTTGATATTGGTCATTTACACCAATTAATAAACTTACAACATCATAGGTATGGGCAAAATTTTGAGCATTTATGGCATTCATTAAATTTTGAGTCGTCCATCCTGTTGCTGCGATGATCTCGGGCGCTTGAAAATTTATGCCTAAAGCCGCCAGTAAGTTTTTTGTTTGCACCGGGAACCTGTCATTTTCTGGAACGCTTTGTCCTATCGTATAAGAATCCCCAAGTGCCAGGTATGTCTTTTGTACTGCGGGCTGTGAAATATAACCACCACCATTCACCGGATTTTTTTTACACTGGCTAAACAGGCCCAGTATTAAAATATAAATTATATAATTTTTCAGTCCTGCCATGCCTGATATACGATTGCAATAAAACATAAGTTTCCAAAAATTATGTTATAGAATATATATATAAACAAAGGCCGGCGAGTAGCCGGCCTTTGCGAATAAGAGCAATCCTATTAATGAATTATTTCTTTTGCTTCTTCAGCAACTTTTTTTGCACCGGTTCCAATGGCTTCACCAGCTTTCTTTGCACCTGTCCCTATTGCTTCACCAGCTTTTTTCACCCCAGTTGCCGCACCTTCACCAGCTTTGGTAACACCTTTTTTGGTGCCATCCCATGCATCTTGAATAAATGATCCATTATCATCGTAAAAATCACCGTTAGAATTAACTGTTGTACCATTAGATAATACAACTACGTTCCCGTCTCTTTTCACCTCACCGTTACGATATACAACGGTACCATTGCTCAGGGTTACGTCATTATCCGATTCTACCCAGGCACCATTGCGCCAAACGACTAATTTACCATCTCTGTAAGATACGTCTCCGTCTGTTGAAACGTAAGTTGCATTTCCATCAGTCGTGGTTGTCATAGTGGTAGAATCAGTCGTCATACTAGATGATTCGTTGGTGTCATTGTTATTGCAGGCCGTCATTGAAGCGGCAACGATTGCAATGGCAAAGATTTTTTTCATGTTGGTTATTTATTTTAATGAGGAGCAAAAATAATTGATTTTACACTGGAATCAAAATCCTTACCTATATGACTTTTTTAAATAATATGTAAAATAATTAAAACTATTATGGTACTTTAATCGTTTATACAATTATTAAGGCTGCGCATCATGCAAGCTTTTTAATTCTAAGCAATATCTTCTAAAAGACTGCTGCCTTATCAGCTACTTCGCCACAATTTAAAAATAACCATTTTTTAATTTTAAATTTTTCTATCATGAAGAAAGTAATTTTTCCCGTAGCAGCCATGCTTTTTTTGGCATCATTTACAGTCAGTCCGGTAACCGAGTTAGTATCATTAAAAAAAGTAGGCCAGGTTTCTACATCTGCACGTATTTACACAGCAGTTCTTAGTGGACCCGGAGATCCGGATGGAATGGGAATTGCTACGTTCGAATTCAACCAGGGACAGGGTACTATAACGTACACCCTTGATGTGCAAAATATTGTTACGGCAACAGCTGCGCATATTCATTTAGGGGCAGCAGGTGTTAACGGACCTGTAGTAGTAACACTGGAAGCCCCTGCTGATGGTTCTTCTTCAGGTGTTATTTACCTGGATAAAGAAACTATTAAAGAAATAAGGAAGAATCCTTCCGGGTATTATGTAAATATTCATAATGCAATCTATCCGGGTGGTGCAGTCCGTGGCCAGATAATGAACTAATTAATTATTCAAGCATTCAGTAAAATTACAAAAGTGGTTAACATTTAATTGTTAACCACTTTTTAATTGAATTATTTTAAGCAGGAATTCCTGCGCCTTTTTCCCTTTTCCAGAAACGGTGCATTTTTATTGCTGACACAAATTTTTGTGGCGACTTGGATACATTTATTATGACACCATCTTCTTCAGCTGAATACCCTTCCTGTTGCATTACAATATCAATATAAGTATACGCTAAAAAAGAATTTTCTCCTTCATCTGTTGCTACTGGTTTGCAATGCTTATATGCCTCTTCCACAAAATGTAAAGCCTCGGGCACTTCTGCTAATGAAGCAGCAGACCCACCTGCAATATATACTCCATCATAAACAACAGAAGTAGCGATAAGAAAAGATTCATCCACCTTAAGCATGGTTCCCGAGGAACCTTTAATTTCGCCGAGTTTCTGTGCAATAACTTTTACCATAGCCCCTTCGTTTTTTAAAGCTGTCGTCATTTTATTAAACGCATATTCATCATATCCATCTCCTGCTAGCACAGCAATCATACGGGTGCGAATATTATTTTTATTCAGGTTTGCAATGCTAAGTGACGGAGAGGATGCGATTTTTTGATCTACATGATGAGATTGAAAATCTTTTGCTTTTCCATCCGCAGGTATGGAAAGGTTCATGGGCATTGGTGGTTTGGCAGGAACACGCAAACCAAGTTTATCAGCTACAAATTCAGCCAGGGATCTGTCGACCTGCGTTAATAATCCAACCATCCGCTCCCGCACATCCACACGCTGAACTTTACTTAATTCAAAACTAAATGCATTCTTTATGTGCATTTGTTCTGCTTCACTCTGGCTTACATAAAATAAAGTAGCCTGGCTGAAATGATCGAAGAAACTGTTGCTACGGGCCCGTACTTTACGGGCATCTATTCTCTCTTCGTAAGAATGAAATCCGCCTTCATTCATTTTTGCCTGGAAGGGGCAACCGCCTGCCATACCGTTAGGGTTATACGCTACTTTTCCACTGTTTATTTGTTGGCGCATATGCCCATCCCGCTGGTTGTTGTGAATTGTATTAATGGAGCGATTAATAGGAATCTCATGAAAGTTCGGGCTTCCCAGGCGAGAAAGTTGTGTATCTGTATATGAAAATAGACGCCCCTGCAATAAGGGGTCATTGCTGAAATCTATACCCGGCACTAAATGCCCGGGATGAAAAGCGACCTGTTCTGTTTCCGCAAAATAGTTTTCGGGGTTACGATTCAGCGTCATCTTGCCAATTATTTTTATGGGCACCATTTCTTCAGGTACAAGTTTCGTTGGATCAAGAATATCGAAAGGATATTTATGCTCATCTTTTTCCTCAATTATCTGAACGCCAAATTCCCATTCTGGAAATTCGCCGGCTTCTATGGCTTCAAATAAATCGCGGCGATGAAAATCCGGGTCTTTTCCTGCAATCCGGGTGGCTTCATCCCAGGCCAGGGAATGAACGCCTAATAAAGGCTTCCAATGAAATTTTACAAAGCAGGATTTTCCGGCTTCATTTATAAACCTGAAGGTATGTACACCGAAACCTTCCATCATACGCAGGCTGCGGGGTATTGCACGATCGCTCATTATCCATTGCATCATGTGCATGGATTCGGGTAATTGAGAAATAAAATCATAGAATGTATCGTGTGCCGATGCCGCCTGGGGTATTTCATTGTGAGGCTCTGGTTTAACGGCATGAACAAGGTCAGGAAATTTTATTGCATCCTGTATGAAAAAGACCGGCATATTGTTCCCAACGAGATCGTAATTACCTTCTTCTGTATAAAATTTTACTGCAAAACCGCGTACATCCCTTGCCGTATCTGCAGAACCGCGAAACCCTGCCACAGTTGAAATCCTGGTAAATACAGGTGTCTTTTTACCGGCCTCCTGGAGAAATCCTGCTTTAGTATATTTAGCCATGGATTCATAACATTCAAAAATACCATGTGCTGCTGTACCCCGGGCGTGTACAATTCTTTCGGGAATACGCTCATGATCAAAATGGGTTATTTTCTCCCGTAGAATAAAATCTTCCAGCAGGGTAGAACCACGTTCCCCTGACTTAAGAGAATTTTGATCATCATTTATTTTTAAGCCCTGGTTGGTCGTCATGAACTGGCTTTCACTATGTTCAATATTATAGGAAAGGTCTTGCTGTTTCCTGTCTGGCGCAGGCTGTTTTGATTTTTTGTTTGCCATTATAAATTGTTTGGTTTAAATAATAATGATTGTCGAAATTGTGGAATGTCGGTAGTATAAAAAATTAAATAAAATTAAATTTTAAAGCCTGCTTCCATTAGAGCAGATCGTGTTTTATCAATATTGGAATGAACTATACCATGAATCCCTAATTGATTGGCAACTTCCACAAACATTGCCCTGTCATCAATATATAAAACTTCCTGGGGCAAAGCCTGCGCGGTATCCAGGGCGATTTTAAAAATATCCGTAT
>JBDSWG010000157.1:0-3828 GCA_039926825.1 Ferruginibacter sp. | reverse complement strand
TCGTCTTCATCAATGACGAAGAATCCGCCCCAGGGACGGGTTTTGTCAATGTAACGGATACGCAGAAACGCTTTTAGGTCTGCTTCCACGCGGCTGAAAATGGCTTCTTTTTCCTGGTATGAATTATCCATGCTTACAAATATAATTAGCGCCCCATATAGACCATAAGAATCTGGATATCGCTGGGGTTTACGCCCGAGATTCGGGAGGCTTGCCCCAAAGTTCTTGGCCGTATTTTTAGAAACTTCTGCCGGGCTTCATTGGAGAGCGAAGCCAGTTTGTCATAATTAAAATCTACCGGGATAGAAAGATTTTCCAGCTGGCTCATTTTGGCAACAAGTTCTTTTTCCTTTTGAATATATACTTCGTATTTTACCTGTATTTCTGCCTGCCCAGTTTCTTCTGTTGTAAAACTATCCAGTTCTTCTTTTATAGCCGGCACATGTTCCATAAGTCCTGATAGTGAAAGCATGGGCCTTAATATTACCTGGGAGAGCCGCTGCCGTGAGACTAACGGTGAGGATTGTACGCTATTTAAATATTCATTGACTTCGGCTGGTTGTACATCTGTATTATCCATCCATTTACGCAGCCGGTTCACGTTAGTTTCTTTTGCATTCACTTTCTCCATTCTTACCTGGCTGGCCAGGCCCAGGCGGAAACTTTTCTCTGTCAGCCGGGAATCTGCATTATCCTGCCGCAGCAGGGTTCTGTATTCTGCCCGACTGGTAAACATGCGATAAGGCTCGTCCGTTCCTTTATTTACAAGGTCGTCAACCAGCACACCAATATATGCCTCATCCCTCTTCAGAATAAAGGCCGCTTCATTTCGGCAACGGTGGTGGGCATTAATACCCGCCATTAATCCCTGGCAAGCAGCTTCCTCGTACCCGGTAGTGCCGTTTATCTGGCCGGCGAAGAATAAATTCTTTAATTGCTTGGTTTCCAGGGAGTGGGTAAGTTGAGTCGGTGGGAAGAAATCGTATTCTATGGCATATCCAGGACGGAAAAATTTACACTTTTCAAAGCCGGGCACCTGCCTTAATGCTTTTACCTGAACTTCTTCAGGTAAAGAAGTAGAAAAACCATTTACATAGATTTCTACAGTGTTCCAGCCTTCGGGCTCTACGAACAACTGGTGACGGTTCCGCTCGGCAAACCGGCTTATTTTATCTTCAATG
This sequence comes from Ferruginibacter sp., assembly GCA_039926825.1. Lineage (GTDB taxonomy): Bacteria > Bacteroidota > Bacteroidia > Chitinophagales > Chitinophagaceae > Ferruginibacter. Next base: position 2,647 of record JBDSWG010000157.1, on the reverse strand, counting down.
CTCGGGCAATATCTTGGGCCAGTACCAGAAATACGTCCCTGGTACATGGGGCTTTTCTCAAAACCTGTTGCAAGTATTTCGTGTACATGTTCATTTGTATAGGTAATCCAGCAACTTAATTGTTCAGCAGACTTTAATGACGGTTTTTGCAGGAAACTAAAGCCAGTTATTTCTTCATCTCCATCTTGCCTTTCCATTTTTGAATAATCCAGGCTTCTGCCGTCTACCCTCGGAGGAGTTCCGGTTTTGAGACGGCTTGTTTCAAAGCCAAGAGACACCAATTGCTCCGTAATACCGGTGGAAGCTTTTTCGGCTACTCTTCCGCCTCCAAAGTTTTTTTCACCAATATGCACAACACCGTTTAAGAAAGTACCGTTGGTAAGCACAACGCATTTACTGCGGATGGAATGGCCCATACGGGTTGTGATGCCTATAACCTTTTCATTCTCAACGACTAAACCTTCCATCATATCCTGGTAAAAGTCCAGGTTGGGCGTTTTCTCCAGCATTTCCCTCCAGGTTGAAGCAAAGAGCATGCGATCACTTTGTGCCCTGGGACTCCACATGGCAGGCCCTTTAGAGCGGTTAAGCATTCGAAACTGAACCATAGAAGCATCTGTAACAAGTCCACTATATCCCCCCAACGCATCTATTTCCCTCACTATTTGTCCTTTGGCAATACCTCCCATGGCTGGGTTACAGCTCATCTGCGCAATCGTCTGCATATTCATCGTTATCAGGAGCGTTCGACTTCCAAGATTTGCTGCAGCTGCAGCTGCTTCACAACCTGCATGGCCCGCACCTACTACTATAACATCATATTCCTGGAACATGCTGCAAATTTAACCAACAAAAATTAGGTGCTTTTAATGTTCCACGTGAAACATGGGTTAAGTTGTTCCACGTGGAACATGGAATAGATTGAGATAATAATCTTCCCTTTTTGTCATTTTCTTCTTTGCATATGGCGTTTTGTCATCAAACCCAGCAAAATGCAAGACTCCGTGTATTATGACTCGAAGCAATTCGAGATGAAAAGTAAATTGATGCTTTCGAGCATTTTCCCTGACTCGGGGAACGCTGATATAAAATTCGGCTTCGAGAGGCGCGCCTGCAACAGCAAGGTTAAAACTTATAATATCAGTATAAAAGTCATGATCCAGAAAGCGACGGTTAATTTCCAATAGGTATTCATCATCACAAAAGATGAAATGTAATGAAGTACATGTAACTCCTTCATTTATCATAAAATCTTTTAAAAACTGCTTTAATCTCTTGCGTTCTTTTAAATGAACAGGGAGCTGTGAAAAGAATTTAATCTCCATTGTTTATTTCTCTTTTCGTAATAGAGGCCGAAACTATATAAATTATTTTTGCAGCCAAGTATAAAGATGAAGAAAAGATTATCACAGGTGAAAGCAGGAAAATCAGTTTTGATAAAAAGCTTTGAGAGTGAAGACATTTTTATCAAGCTCATGGAAATGGGATGTATTCCAGGGGAAATAGTAAAAGTAGATCAAATTGCGCCCTTCCGGGATCCTATATCTATTTCCGTAGCGGGCTACCAGCTTAGCTTAAGGCTGGATGAAGCTGAACAAATCATCGTAGAAGAAATTCTTTAGCAAAAAACTCTTCCATGCGAATCGGACTTTTTTTCGGCTCTTTTAATCCTGTACATTCCGGCCATCTGATACTGGCAGCTCATTTTACCAATGAAAATATCGTAGATGAGTGCTGGTTCATAATATCTCCGCAAAACCCCTTCAAAGAAAAAAAATCGCTCCTGAATGAGCAGCACCGGCTAAACCTTGTAAGGGCTGCTTTAGAGGGAGAAACAAAGATCAAAGCCAGCAATATTGAATTCAGTCTTCCCCGTCCATCCTATACGGTAGATACCCTTCTCTATCTCCGGGAAAAATACCCGCAACATGAATTCTATATCCTCATGGGAAGTGATGGCCTGGCCAATTTTCCACGGTGGAAAAACTATGAACAAATCCTGGAAATGGCTGGCATATTTGTTTATCCCAGACCTGGGCATACGGCTGAAACCTTTACCCACAAAGGGATACAGGTTGTTGAAGCCCCGTTAATCGAAATTTCGTCTACCCGTATACGTAAGTTAATAAGAGCCCATAAAAATTACCGTTACCTCGTCCCGGATTTGGTGAAAGAAATAATTGACCGGGAAGGATATTATTTATCATCCTTAGAAAATGAGGCCCAATAACAGGCAGCCAAGTACAATAACAGGTGCGGGAACTTTAGTGAATTTTAAAAGGAAGAATGTGACCGCAATGACCAGCCACTGAAGTATTGCACTCAAGTTGAATTGCGTAATGGGTAAATCTTTTAATAAATAGAGCCCGGCCGCCCACATAATGCCCACAACCACGGCGTTAATTCCCTCCAGGGCACGGTAAACCACCACAAATTTTTTCAGGTACTCCCAAACCGGGAAAAAAAACAAAACCAGGAGTGCACTGGGCAGAAAAATAGCTATTGTACCCAAAACACAACCTAAAACCTGGCGCATAGGGCCTTCTTTCTTCATGGCAATACCCCCCGTGAAACTGGCCACAGAGAATACAGGGCCGGGAATGGCCCTCACCATACCATAACCGGTTAACAATTCATCCCGCTGTAT
>JBDSWG010000156.1:0-2889 GCA_039926825.1 Ferruginibacter sp. | reverse complement strand
TATGTTTAGTATTTGCTTCGGGAATAATGTGTTCTAATAATGTTGTCTTTGCCTGGGAAGGCAAGGTTATATGCCTCTGCGCCCAGCATGCAGAACAGAAAAAGTGGAGTAAAATAAAAAGGAAAGTTGTGCTGTACCCCATCTATTAATAAATTGAAAGTGGTAGGGAGTAATTTACTTTTTATTTGTCAGTTTAAAGCCTTATAGTGACAGAAGGGGAGTCTGCAATGAAGAAATGTTCATTTCATTGAGTAGAATGCATTTAGATTTTTTCAGCGTGATAGTTATTCTAAAGGAAAGAGAAAAGTCAAAATTGAAATAGGGCAGAATAAAAAATATTAAGGATTTTTCATTATCTTAAAGGATGGGAATGGTTGTTGTAAAAAAGGATACTTATCGCCCAGTTGCATCCAGGCATATCCTGTGAATTTGTTGCTGGAACTTGTAAATAAAGAACACAAATTTCTTTACAAGATTCCCTTTTCATAAACAAGGTTGAGCGCCTGGGCACGTGTATTTACATGAAGTTTACTGTAGATATTCAATATATGCTTTTTGGCTGTGTTCGGGCTAATATTTAGTTTACCTCCAATCTCTTTATAAGGTAAACCCTGGACAACCAGTTTTAAAACTTCCTGTTCACGCTCTGTAAGGTTAAATGCTGCTTTTTCTTTTTCAGGATTTATCTTTCTGGTCAGCGATATGGAATTGTTCTGGACGAGTTGTAAAATTTTATGTGCTATTCCCGGAGAAATGGGGCCTACGCCATTCTCATTCATTTGCAATAGCACTTCTGTTATATCTTCTGAACTTTCTTCTTTTAATAAATAGCCGAAAGCACCTGCTTTAATGGCTTTAAAGATTTTTTCTTCGTCGTCAAAAATGGTGAGCATCACAAATTTGATCGTCGGGTATAGGTAAGAACCGGCGGCAACAGCATCAACACCATCCATTTCCGGCATTTCCAAATCCATCAACACAACATCCGGGTATTTATCCTCCGGCAATTGTTGCATTTTTTCCAGGAAATCTTTACCATTGTTTGCCATTAAAGCAATTTCAAACCGGGCATGATGGAGCAATTTTGTTTTTAAAATATTGCGGTTACCCGGGATGTCATCCACTATTGCGATTCTTATGGCCATGATTTATAGTTTTAAGGTTATTAATGTTCCCTCCTTATCGGCTGTTTTTATGGTCATTGCAAAACCGGATTCGTTAGCCCTGTGATGCATGTTGTACAGGCCGTTTCCTTCTTCTGCTTCAATTTTATTATTAAAATTAAATCCCATTCCATCATCTGCAATAACCAGTTTCCATCCCTCCGGCAAATCATATGAAGTGACTGAGATATGCTTTGCCTTACTATGTTTAATGCTATTCGAAATAGCTTCCTGTACTATCCTGACAAGGTTCAATGCCATAGAATAGTGAAGGTTTAATGTAGCGGGAATTTCGCCATCGATCTTAAAATTAATATGGCTATAATATCTTGAAAGCGGGTGTATAAAATTTCTTACTCTTACGATACAATCCTCTGCCGAATAGGTTTCTTTTTTTAAGGCCCAGACAGTTTCTCTTAAAGAGGTTATAATATCTTTCGAAGCAAATTTTAAGTCATCAATCAGTAGCTTTTTTTTGTGATCTTCCTTTTCTTTTTCTAATTGTTCCGTATTAAATAAAACAGCATTTGCGTAAGCTCCTAAATTATCGTGCAGGTCTTTTGATATACGTTCTCTCTCTCCCTGCAATTGTTTCTCGTTTTCTAATGATTGTAATTTTTGTTGAAATACTTTTTTATTTTTTTCATTAATCAGGATTGCCAGTAAACCGGCAAATAAACTAATTGCAATGGCCAGGAACCACCACGTTTTCCAGAAGGGTGGCTGAATAATTATATCAATTTCCTTTAACGGTTTGGCCTCTTTATCAAAAACACGGGAAGCATAAACCTGTAACACATAATGGCCAGGTTGCAGATAATAGCGTACGGTTTGTAACTCATTGCTCTGTATCCATTCCTTATCCACCCCGCTCATTCTGTATTGATATATGTACTGACCAGGATTACTACTGCCCATAGCGATACAGTCGAATGCCAAAGCGTTTTGGTTGTAAGACAAATTCATTTTATCAATTTCCCAAACAGCAATGTCTTTAGTAAAATCTTCGTTATTCACTTTTATCTTCGTAAAAAAAAGATTTATTTTTTCTTCAAAACTTTTTATAGCGGCGGGGTAAAAACTATTTAATCCATTCACGCCGCCAAAAAACAGTTCACCGTCTTCGGCCCGTGCAACAGCATTCGTATTAAACTCATTTTCCTGCAGGCCATCTTCTTTTTTCAATTGCTGAATGCTCTTGTCTTTATTTATTTTAATAATTCCTTTATTGGTACTGCACCATAAAAAACCCTCTTCATCAAAAGCCATAGCATAAATACATTCATCAGCCAAACCGGATTTTTTTGAAAAATGCTGCAATATTTTTCCGCCAGGGTCAATTTTAAAAATTCCTTTATTGCTACCGATATAAATATCGTTTTCAACCTCTCCGTGAGTAGTGGGAGCAGGGTTTGCAAAGCATCTTACTCCGCCTGTATTTTTAAAGGGTATTCTTTTTAATTCTTTAAAATTGGCGGTATCCAAATATATCAATTCGTCATTAGCGTGCGTAATAATTATATCGTTATACAATAAACCACTCATTGTATAGAAGCGGGTAATTTCATGCTCTTTTACCGTATTGTTTGTAAAGGTTGTTCTATAAAGTTTGCCCTCCGACTGAATGACCGCTTCCCGGTCATTCTGATATAAAAAATTACCAAAATAGAGTATCCCGCTTTTGTTTTCAGGCAACGTTGAAGAAATTGGTATGTGTTTTATTACT
>JBDSWG010000155.1:0-22655 GCA_039926825.1 Ferruginibacter sp. | reverse complement strand
TTTCCCGGCGTACTTTCTTTTCTGTTACTTCTACACCGCAACGGTCACATACGATACCCTTATAACGGATACGCTTATACTTTCCGCAGGCACACTCATAATCTTTTACCGGCCCAAAAATACGCTCACAGAACAAGCCATCTCTTTCCGGCTTATATGTACGGTAGTTAATGGTTTCCGGCTTTAAAACTTCACCGTAGCTTCTCTCCAGGATGGTATCCGGGGAGGCAAGGCCAATGGTAATTTGAGAAAACGACGATTTCGGACGATTTTCTTTTTTGAATGCCATATTATAATTGATAATTTTTAATTTAATAATTGGTAATTGTTGTTACGGAGATTACCAGTCTTTTTTAAATCCAATCCGGGAGGTTTTAGGCTTTACCGGAGTTTCTATTAATTTTTTTATATAAGAAAAAATAAGTTGAATCTCTTTATCATGTTTGTCTGACCCTTTTTCAAGTTTTTCCAGTTTAAGTAGGATGTCCTTGTTCATGAGCAACAACTCTTTCATTTTACTATAAACCCGCATAATTCTTATATTTACTTCTGTTGCTTGTTTACTGCGCAAAACACTTGAAAGCATTAATACGCCATGTTCAGTAAATGCAAATGGTAAATATTTAATATTGTACCCTCTCTTCAAGGCCGCATTTTGCGACCTTGAATAATCCTCAACTTCCTGCGCAGATAGCTCAAACATAAAATCTTCCGGAAACCGTTCGGTATTCCTTTTAACCTGTTCTTTTAAACGTTTGGTTTCAACCCCGTACATTCCAGCCAGATCAAAATCAAGCATGACCTTCTGACCACGGATATAAAGAATTTTATTTTCTATGATAGATTCAGTTATGCCTGAAAGTTTACTCATGAATATGTTTTTTAGATATCCGAAAACCAGCGATCACATGATGCAATTCCAATTTTGATAATTTGTATCAAACCCTGGAATTATATCCTCATCACTTCTCTTATAAAAAAATCAAAGAACTTTTATTACTTATTCATCATCAACTCCAGATGATGAGGACAATTCTTAATCGAATTTCAAATCCAGGCCTAAACCTCTCAACTCATGTACAAGTACATTGAATGATTCCGGAATGCCGGCACGTGGTATGTTGTCACCTTTGACAATGGCTTCATACGTCTTTGCCCTTCCGATGATATCATCCGATTTAAGCGTGAGCAATTCCTGTAGAATGTTAGAAGCGCCATAGGCTTCCAGTGCCCAAACTTCCATCTCACCAAAACGCTGGCCACCAAACTGGGCTTTACCACCCAAAGGTTGCTGCGTAATGAGACTATAGGGCCCGATGGAACGTGCGTGCATCTTATCATCCACCATGTGATGCAGTTTAATGATATAGATAATACCCACCGTTGCTTTCTGGTCAAAACGGTCACCGGTTTCTCCATCATATAAATAGGTATGGCCAAACTTTGGTAAACCAGCCTTCTCAATGTTTTCTGCAATTTCATCTACAGAAGCACCATCGAAGATGGGTGTGGCAAAACGAACGCCCAGTTTTTCACCGGCCCAGCCCAGGGCTGTTTCGTAAATCTGACCGAGGTTCATACGGCTCGGTACACCCAATGGGTTCAGCACGATATCTACCGGTGTTCCATCTTCCAGGAAGGGCATATCTTCTTCACGTACAATTTTAGCCACAATACCTTTATTACCGTGACGGCCCGCCATCTTATCACCCACTTTTAGTTTACGTTTTACAGCCATGTAAACTTTAGCCAGTTTCAACACACCTGCAGGTAACTCATCTCCAATAGAAATGTTGAACTTCTCCCTCTTATACCGGCCCAGCTCTTCATTAAATTTAATGTTGAAGTTGTGCAACAATGTATTGATGAGGTCATCCGTTTTAGCATCTCCACTCCAACCCAACGGATTGATGTTGAGGTAATCTAAATTGCTGAGATTTTTCGGATTGAACTTAACGCCTTTACCAATGAGCACTTCACCAAAATTATTGGTAACGCCCTGGCTGGTTTTATCTTTCAGAAGTGTTGCCAGTTTTTGCTGTAATAAATCTAACAGGTCCAGTTCATTCTTTTCATGCGTTTTTTCTATCTTATCCAGCTGAGCTTTCTCACGCACTTTTGCATTCTTATCTTTCTTCGCCCGCTGAAATAATTTTTTGTTTATAACCACACCTTCTGTTCCACTTGGTGCTTTCAACGAAGCATCTTTAGCATCCCCGGCTTTATCACCGAAGATGGCACGTAAGAGTTTCTCTTCCGGTGTAGGATCACTTTCACCTTTTGGTGTAATCTTTCCTATAATAATGTCGCCTTCTTTAATAGTAGCACCAATGCGGATGATACCATTCTGATCCAAATCTTTGGTCGCTTCTTCACTCACGTTTGGAATATCCGGTGTCAGTTCCTCTTCCCCCAGTTTGGTATCCCGCACTTCTGTTTCAAACTCACTGATATGGATAGACGTAAATAAATCTTCTTTAACTACTTTTTCGCTGATAACGATGGCATCTTCAAAGTTGTATCCTTTCCATGGCATGAAAGCCACTTTCAGGTTCCGGCCCAGGGCCAGTTCACCATCTTTGGTTGCATAACCTTCAGTAAGGAAGTCGCCTTCGGTTACTTTCTGGCCTTTGACTACTGCAGGGCGCAGGTTAATACAGGTTTCCTGGTTAGTACGTACAAACTTGGTGAGTTTATAGATGGTTAAATCATCTTCGAATGAAACCAGTTGTTGTATTTCATTTCTTTTATAGCGAACATGAATTTCATTAGCATCTACAAATTCTACAACACCATCGCCATCTGCATGCACCTGGATGCGTGCATCCCGTGCCGCTTTTCCTTCCAGGCCAGTGCCAACAATAGGCACTTCCGGCTTGATAAGTGGCACCGCCTGGCGTTGCATGTTAGAACCCATCAAGGCACGGTTAGCATCATCATGCTCCAGGAAGGGAATCAATGAAGCACTCAGGCCAACAATCTGGTTGGGCGCCACATCCATGTATTCCACTTCCGTTTTATCCAGAATCGGGAAGTCACCAGTCTGGCGAGACTTAATCATGTCTTCCACGAAATTTCCTTTCTCATCAATATCAATATTCGCCTGGGCAATCTTGGCGGTATCTTCTTCTTCAGCACTAAGGAAGGTAATTTTTTTCATGTCTACCCTACCGTTATCTACTTTACGATAAGGCGTTTCAATAAAGCCCATATCATTAATCTTTGCGTGTACGCAAAGGGTAGATATCAATCCAATGTTTGGACCTTCCGGGGTTTCAATCGTACACAGGCGGCCATAATGGCTATAGTGTACGTCACGAACCTCGAAGCCTGCCCGCTCACGACTCAAACCCCCGGGCCCGAGTGCTGAAATACGACGCTTATGCGTGATTTCACTCAGCGGGTTGGTCTGATCCAGGAACTGGGACAACTGCGAGGTTCCGAAAAATGAATTAATTACAGAAGACAATGTACGGGCGTTGATCAAATCAACGGGTGTAAACACCTCATTATCCCTTACGTTCATCCGCTCACGAATGGTACGGGCCATACGTGCCAGGCCAACGCCAAACTGCGCATATAACTGCTCGCCCACCGTACGTACACGGCGATTGCTCAGGTGATCAATATCATCTACTTCACTTTTACCATTGGTTAATAATACCAGGTATTTAATGATGGCGATGATATCTTCTTTTGTCAATACTTTTTTATCCAGCGGGTAGTTGAGGCCGAGGCGGCGGTTAATTTTATAACGGCCTACTTCACCTAAATCATAACGCTTATCGCTAAAGAATAATTTATCAATGATGCCGCGGGCTGTTTCATCATCAGGTGCATCTGCACCGCGTAATTGCTTATAGATATGCTGAACAGCTTCCAGTTCACTGTTACTTGTATCCTTGTTCAGTGTGTTATATATAATAGCATAATCACCACTTACTTCTTCTTTTTGCACAAAAACACTCTTCACTTCCATTTCTATAATCATGGCAATGTTGCTTGCGTCCAGCACACTGTCACGCTCCAGGATGATTTCATTCCTTTCGATAGAAACCACTTCACCGGTATCTTCATCTACAAAATCTTCTACCCAGGTGCGAAGCACACGGGCAGCAAGGCGCTTACCAATTTGCTTTTCGAGGTTCTTCTTGTCAGCTTTAATTTCATCTGCCATCCCAAAAAGTTCCAGGATGTCTTTATCTGTTTCAAAACCAATAGAACGCAACAAAGTAGTAACAGGGAATTTTTTCTTACGGTCAATGTAGGCAAACATCACATTGTTGATGTCTGTCGCAAACTCCATCCAGGCACCTTTGAAAGGAATAACCCGGGCTGAATAAATTTTTGTTCCATTGGGGTGGGTGCTTTGACCAAAGAATACACCGGGTGAACGGTGAAGCTGGCTTACGACAACCCTTTCCGCACCATTGATAACAAAAGTACCACGCGGCGTCATGTAAGGGATATTACCCAGGAATACATCCTGCACAATCGTCTGGAAATCTACGTGCTCTTCATCATTACAACTCAGGCGCAGCTTAGCTTTCAGCGGCACGGCATAAGTAAGGCCACGCTCAATACACTCTTCTATAGTGTACCGTGGGGGATCCACGAAATAATCCAGGAATTCCAATACGAAAATATTCCGCGTGTCCGTGATAGGAAAATTTTCTTTAAACACGCGGAAGAGGCCTTCCACATTACGCTTATCCGGTGTAGTTTCCAGTTGAAAAAAGTCTTTAAACGATTGTATCTGGATACCAAGCAGATCGGGTTGTTCCGCTAAAAGTTCAACTTTTCCGAAATTGAAACGTTTAGCAGCGGTTGATTTTGTTGCAGACATATAGTTATTAAAACGTTTTAGTGAAGGCTCTAATGGCGGGCAGACAAGGCTTGCGCCACTAACCCGAAATTAAAGGAGTGCAAAGGTAAGGAAAAAGCCAGTATAAATACCTGCAAATACGATTTTTTTACCAAATTGGTAAGATTTTTGGTAGTTTTTTGGCGTTTTAAAAAAAAGTTTCTTAAAAGCTCAGATAATTATAAATTTTTCAAACTGTTCGGCCCCTATAACTTCTTCCCTTGTAACTTCTTTTACTGAAGCGTTTTTGGGTCCCATCCGGCACCAACCTTCAAACCTCCTGAGATCCATTTCTTTTCCCTGCGCCATAATTTCTACCCGGCCATCCTCCAGGTTGCGCACCCAGCCACTTAAATGATTTTCTATTGCAATAAGCTTTGTGCTTCTGCGGAAAAAAACGCCCTGCACCTGGCCGGTCACAAGAATATGTACAGTTTCCATTCTATCATTTTTATTCAATACTACCACCTGTCTTCATTATTTCAAGCGATTAAAATAAGCTACTCCACGTTTAACAGGTAAGTGCAAAATGAATTTCGATTTCCTGATATCACTTCCATTAATAGATAGAGTGAAAAGCGAGTCTTAATTTACAAACCACCATCTAATACCAAAGCGCACGAGAAACCCTGGAGTGGGATAATGTGGCGCAGAAAAATTATTATGCAGGAAGCCAAAACCATTATCAAAACTTACCGTATTCAGATTTTCTGCCCGTATATAACCCGTAAATCCCTTAATCCGGAAATGTAAAAATGCATTTACATCCGGCCGGTTACTGAGGGTCATCGTATCCTGCGGAACAAACTGACCCGGGACAGGGGAAAAGTTATTAGCCTTATAATGCGTAAAATACCGGATTTCAAGGCCGGTGCTGAGGTTTAGGTTTTTAAAATATATTCCTTCAAAAGCAAAACGATTACGTGTATATACCAGGGGTATGCGTATGGGAGCGTTTGGATCCAATACCTGCACAACAGCTTCGCTGTATAGGTTCCATTTCCTGCGCCAGGTAAATTTTTTCTCTCCTGAAAACTGGAGAATATTTATTGGTTTACTGTATTGATCTGTTTTGTAATAACTACTGAAGTAAGCATAGTTTGTTATAAAATGATTGGCGAAGCCGAGTTTAAAAAAAGGATTATCAGCATAACCACCAAAAGAAATAATATTTTCTTTATTAAAATTCTGTTGGGAAGAATTGAAATTAAATGCCGACTGGGTATTGAAAATAAAAGAAGGGGTACGGTTGGTATTATTAAAATACAACTGGATGTTTCCCCATTTATTACTTAGCTGCCTGTCCAGGCTGGCATGTACTGCATAATCCCCGATATTGAAACCTGTAACATAAAAACTTCCGTTTAAAGTAATATCCCATTTTTTATTACGAGTAAGGTTTTTATACGCACCATGTAAATAAACATTTTGCAATTGCCGGGTGAGGGTATCCGGCTTTCCTTGAATAAGTTCCAGCGCAGCGCCGGCAGAAAGATACTGCCCCGTATTTTTAGTATCCGGAAATTGTACCAGGGTAAAATCATTGGTGATGATACTCCATTTATCTCTCAGATAAACATTGTTGCTGTCTGGCCTGAGGTCAATATTAAAAAGGTTTTTATATAAAGTTGAATCTGCAGCTTTATCGCGGAAAGTATACTGCTGCGTCTCGTACCGGAAGCCATATTGCAACCGCAGGCGGGGATAAAACAAGTATTCCGTGGTAGAATCATTTATGGCCACAGAATCCTTTTTACCAATGTCATAAGATTGTCTCACAAAAAAATTAAAATCTTTTTGAGTAGTGCCCGTTGTAATATTTGTCTTAAAAGGATTCGGTTGAAAAAGGGCAGCATCTCCCAGGTTAACGGGAATGGAGAAACGCTTTTTTTTATTTGGGTCAGAGAGCAGGCTGTCATTTACAATTCCGCCATTTTCTGAAGCCCGGATGTTATTGCCATCCATGATGACGTAAAGGGTATATCTTTTTTTTCTACCCTGGTAATTTGAAAATAAACGGTAGCCATTGTGATTTGTATTCTGTGTTGTAAAAAATCCCGGCGCAGAAATGAGGTGGTAGTCAAACCCGAAATTAAGGTTCGGCCTGGGATTTTGCGTATGCATGGCCTGGATCATTTGTTCCTTACCTCCTGCGAGTTGGTAACCGAGCATAGAAAAAGGCCGGGTAGTTTTATAAAATCGGGTATCCTCTACCGTAAGCCTGTAAACATCATAAGCATGTAAGCCGGCATCCCACCCGGGTTTCAGGAAAGGCTCATAGACCAATGGAAAGGCGGCGGCGCCGTTATTGCCCAGGTTTTGCCAGCTGGCCGGAATAGAGTAATAGTCGTAAAAATCATCAATAGTTGAATCTATGGGGTGGCGCTGCAGGCTATCGAGGTAACGATAATATACGGCCACACTATCATCAACGCGGTGCACAAATCCCAGCCCAAGGCTATCTCCCTGGCTACTTTGATTTGAAGAATTTGCCGTGGCTTGTGGCCTGCCAGACTGCTGGCTTCCATTGCGCCGTGTGGGCAGGCGTTTAACAGGTTCGTCCTGTGCCAATGCAGGGAGCACATAAAATAAACACGCCCATATAAACAGCCATTTTTTCATAATTACAGCTGCCCGATCAGCTCTTTAAATATGTGGGTAAGCTTGGGTTCTGCATCTTTAGCCGCCTGCAAAACTTCTTCATGCGTTATGGTATTTTCTTCCTCCCGGATGCCGATATCTGTTATCACACTCATGGCAAAAACCGGCAAGCCCATATGCACAGCCGCAATCACTTCCTGCACTGTACTCATACCGACGGCATCACCCCCCAGTATGTGAAGCATTTTATATTCTGCACGGGTTTCAAAAGTAGGACCGGTAACGCCAACGTATACCCCATATTGTAAATCGTAACCTGCATTTTTTGCGATGACTGCGGCTTTTTCTAATAACTCTTTTTTATAAGGCTCACTCATATCCGGGAAGCGGGTGCCCAGGCTATCTTCATTTTTGCCAATTAATGGATTCAATGTAAGCATGCTGATGTGATCCCGGATGATCATGAGATCACCCACTTTAAACGCGGGGTTTGTGCCACCGGCAGCATTGCTGATGAGCAGGGTTTTTATGCCAAGAAATTTCATCACCCGGATGGGGAAAACAACTTCCTCTGTATTATAACCTTCATAATAATGAAAGCGGCCGGCCATGGCCACAATATTTTTTCCGGACATTTTTCCGAAAATTAATTTTCCGCTGTGGCCCTCTACAGTACTCACGGGAAAATTTGGGATATCGCTATAAGGAATTTCATGGCTGATATCTATTTCGGCAGTGAAGCTTCCTAACCCGCTCCCAAGCACAATTCCGGCTTCGGGTGCATCGGAAATTTTTTCCTGTAAAAAGTCAACTGCATCCTGGATGGCCTTCATCATATTTAATTCCTTATTTAAAATATTTACCAGGCAAAGGTAAGCGCTAAACACTAAATCAACGGAATACAGCCTTCCGTGTTTTATCGCATTTACATATCTTCGTTCAAATTTTTTAGCAGATGAACTTACATGAATACCAGGCGAAAGCACTATTGAAAAAATTTAATGTACCCGTGCAGGAAGGTATTGCAGTAGGTACACTGGCTGAAGCGGAAGAAGCTTACCGGCAGATACACACACAGTATGGAAGTAAATATGCCGTGCTGAAAGCCCAGATTCATGCCGGTGGCCGCGGAAAAGGTACCATTCAGGGTACGGATCAACGTGGCGTTGCCGTAGCCAAAAATTCAGCTGACGTAACAGAAATAGCCCGTAATCTTTTGGGCGGTACGTTGGTTACCATTCAAACTGGCGAAGCCGGAAAAGTTGTAAACAAAGTGCTTGTAGCCCAGGATGTTTATTATGAAGGAGCTAACGAGGTAAAAGAATTTTACTTGTCTATCCTGATGGATCGCAGCAAAGGGCAGAACGTAGTTATGTATAGTACAGAAGGTGGTGTAAATATTGAAGATGTAGCGCATGATACTCCAGAAAAAATATTTAAAGAATGGATTTACCCGGGTGGGCGCTTACAACCTTTCCAGGCACGCAAAATTGCCTTTAACCTGGGCCTGAGTGGCGAAGCATTTAAAAACTGCGTAAGGTTTGTAACTAATTTATATAATGCCTACCTGGACCTTGATTGTGGTATGCTGGAAATAAACCCCTTGTTTAAAACCAGTGATGAAAAAATAATTGCAGTGGATTGTAAGATGAATGTGGATGACAATGCCCTCATCCGCCATCCGGAAATTGCAAGCCTGAGGGATCTCAGCGAAGAAGACCCGGCAGAAGTGGAAGCCGGTAAATACAATTTAAATTTTGTGAAGCTGGAAGGTAATGTGGGTTGTATGGTAAATGGTGCCGGCCTGGCTATGGCCACTATGGATATGATAAAACTGAGTGGTGGTGAGCCGGCAAACTTCCTGGATGTAGGCGGTACTGCTAATGCTCAAACTGTGGAAGCAGGTTTTCGCATCATCATGAAAGATCCTAAGGTAAAAGCTATACTTATTAATATTTTCGGCGGCATTGTGCGGTGTGATCGTGTAGCCCAAGGCGTTATAGATGCTTACCAGAGTATAGGGAATATAAATATTCCTATCATTGTAAGACTGCAGGGTACCAATGCAGATGTTGCAAAAAAATTAATAGATGAGAGCGGGCTTAAAGTACAAAGTGCCATTCTCTTAAGTGAGGCAGCCGCTTTGGTAAATAAAGCTGTAGCCTAAAAAATCTAAACTATTTTATAAAAAGGCTGTTTCAACATTGGAACAGCCTTATTTTATTTTTAAGGCAGTTGTAAAAGAAATATTCGTTAGAAATAATTTAGAAAGAAACACTCACTAACCCGGGTTTGAAATAAAATCATACATGGAATTACGAGCCGCCAGGCTGGAAGATTTACCAGCAATAATTGATATTTATAATTCTACAATTCCCGGGCGCAGGGTGACTGCAGACACGGACGCTGTGCGACCGGAAGAAAAACTTTCGTGGTTTCATCAGCATCATGAGAAGCGCCCCCTGTGGGTAGGAGAAGCCAATAGCAAAATTATATCATGGGTTAGCTTGCAGGATTTTTATGACCGGCCAGCCTACCATGGGATTGCAGAGATTAGCATTTACCTGCATGAAGATTACAGGGGAAAGGGCCTCGGTAAAATACTTTTAGAAGAATCTATTTCCCGCTCCAAAGCCCTGGGCCTGCACAGTCTTGTGGGCTTTATCTTTGAGCATAATCTTCCAAGCATTGCGCTGTTTAAAAAAGCCGGTTTTGTTTCCTGGGGGCTCCTGCCGGAAATTGCTATGATGGATGGGAAGGCATATAGCCTGGAGATATTAGGACTAAAGCTACCACCTAACGTTAAAGATTAAACGCTTTCGTTTTTTTAAATTAATAATCATTCCCCTTATCCGGCTCTTTTCCTTTTTTACCTTTCTTCTTTGAAGCTGGGGGAACTACCGGTATTGGATTTGCTCCAGTTTGTTCCGGGTTAATATTTTTATCTCCTGGTTTGGGATTTTGAATCACCGGGTCTGGTTGCTTGCCATTCTTTTTATCAGCTTCTGTTTTAACCGGCGGCAGGCTTGCAGAAGGAGGTAAAGGCGGATTTTTTTCATCCGGCTTTTTCTTCTTACTAGTATCTACCGGCTTTATAAATACATCCTGGTCTTCAGAATAAAAATCATCTGCACTGCCATTGCCCATATCCTGGCCGAGGCTGTCAATAGGATCATTCATATCAGAAAGACGGATATCTGCATTAATAGGGCCCTCATCAACATTTACAGGCACATCAAAAGTTTTTATTTTACCATAAGGCACTTTTTCATCTGCA
This sequence comes from Ferruginibacter sp., assembly GCA_039926825.1. Lineage (GTDB taxonomy): Bacteria > Bacteroidota > Bacteroidia > Chitinophagales > Chitinophagaceae > Ferruginibacter. Next base: position 11,913 of record JBDSWG010000155.1, on the reverse strand, counting down.
ATTACTTTTTCAAAAAATAATCCCCAACGAGGTGCAGACATTTCCGCACCACCACTACTTTCAAATATGGGTATAAATGGATCTTCAAACCCTACCCAGGTACCGGCTAATAAATCCGGTGTGTAACCAATAAACCAACCATCCGTATTGCCATTGGTCGTACCTGTTTTCCCGGCTTTTTCTACCGGTATTTTATATCCGTTCAGGCGGCGGCCCGTACCGAATTTAATAACCCCCTGCATCATATTCACCATGGTATAATCATCCGACTCTGAAATCACCTGCTTGCTTTGAGATATCGGGAATTCGTGTAATAGGTTGCCATTCTTATCTTCAATGCGGTTTAAGAAAACAGGTTCCGTATTGTAACCTTTGTTGGGAAACATGGTATAAGATTGCAGCATTTCAATAAGTGGAATATCTGCAGAGCCCAGTGCTATAGAAGGGTAAGGCGGTATAGCTGCCTTAATACCACATTGCCGGGCAAATTCAATAGTACGGTTTACGCCAATGACTGACATCAAATGCCAGGCCCCACCGTTACGGCTCCACGCAAATAAGCTGGCCATACTGCCACCATGATCGGTAATCGTTTTTCCATTAAGCGTAAGTGAGCCTCCGGGAATGTAGGTTTCCGGAGTATAGCCTGCATCCGTTACTGCAAGTGTGTACAATAATGGTTTGAAAGTGGAACCCACCTGCCGTTTAGCCAACACGTGATCATACTTAAACCATTTAAAATTGATACCGCCTACCCAGGCTTTTATTTCACCTGTGCGGGGATCCATGGCGGCAAAAGAAGTCTGTAATAATTGCTTGTGATATTTTATAGAATCATAAGGAGACATCACGGAGTCTTTCTCGTGCTTATCATTACCCGTCCAGGAAAATATTTTCATTTTCACCGGGATCCTGAAGATTTTTTTAATGTCTTCATCCTTCATTTCATCTTCTTTGAGTGTGCGCCACCTGTCAGAATATTTGGCAGCAGACCAGATAATTTCATCATGGCCTTTCCAGATTTTGTCGCCCCGGGCTTTAAGAAAACGATCCGTTTTTGCCTGTATCACGGGCATGTGCTCTTCCACGGCTTCCTCGGCATACTTCTGCATGCGGGTGTCTATGGTGGTATAAATTTTTAAGCCATCCCGGTAAAGATCGTAAGGGGCATTCGTGCGTGGATTTGTATTTGACTTACACCAGTCCTTTAAAACATCCAATAACTCCTGGCGATAATAAGGTGCTATTCCAATATTTTCAGTTATCTTTTTGTAGTTCGTTATTAGAGGCTTGCGCTTGAGATCTTCACCTTCCTGCGGTGTTAGAAATTTTTGTTTGGCCACTACCATCTGGTTGATTACTGTATTTCTACGGTTGATAGAATTCTGCGGATGATTAATGGGTTCATAGATGGATGAACCTTTCAACATACCTACCAACACAGCACTTTCTTCTACTGATAAATCCACAGGTTCTTTTTGAAAATAAGTACGGCTGGCATTCCGGATGCCATAAACATTTACCCAGGGTGCCCTATTTAAATATAGTGTGAGAATCTCCTCTTTAGTAAAATTGCGTTCAAGCTTAACCGCTATGATCCACTCTTTTATTTTCTGCACACCGCGAACCAATACATTCCCATGCCCCTGGCCAAGTATCATCTTCGCCAATTGCTGGGTGATGGTACTCCCTCCACCCTGCGACCCCCCGGTAAAAATAACCCTGGCAAGGGCTTGTGCATCTATGCCGGAGTGTTCATAGTAACGTTCATCTTCTGTGGCAATCAGGGCATGAATTACGTTGGGAGAAATTTCTGTGTATTTAACCTCGCTTCGGTTTTCAGAATAAAATTTACCCATCAGCACACCATCACTGCTGATGATTTCACTAGCCAGGTCAGCTTCCGGATGCTCCAGTTCTTCAAAAGATGGCATACGGCCAAAGACGCCGAAATTGGCCATGAGCAGCATAATTAATGCAATGCCGAAGACAGCAAAAAATAAGCGCCATAATATTTTGACGGAGCGGGACATAGTCTGGATTTTGTGGTATTAAAACTTATTGCTGAAATTATTTTTGAGCAACTGGCGGTAAACATCTAATTTTTTATTGCTTTTCAACAACCGCAGGTTGTCTTCAGAAATAACCAGGAAAGAATATTTATTTGCGGGCAACCACGACACTTCCGCCGGCGCAGCCTTTTTTATTTTATCAAAATATTTAATGGCGGCTTCCCCATCTGCAAAGGGCGTAAATACCAGGATGACTCTTTGGGCATCTATGGTATCCCGGTTGATGGCCACATTCTGATAGAGATAATTTTCACGGTTGAAGCGTGCAAAAGCATTTTTTGCTTCATTTATATAAACACCATCTACCTTATCTAAAATCATGATGACATACTGCGACTGGTTAGGAGACCAGGTAAATTCTTCATTCATAAAAATGGCCGGGGCCTTTACAGAATCGCGGGCAGCACGCGGCGCCACAATGGTTGGTTCCATTTTTTTCACTACCGGTGCGGAAGGTTTTACATCAATATTTCTAACTGCAGGTTTTTCATCTGCAACAATCACAAGCGTTTCTTCCTGCCGGGTAACCTGTATGCTATCCAGGTAACTTTCTATCTGGCTCCGTCGCCCCAGTACATCTATCATAGTGGCGGCTTTAGCAGCAAGTGGGTTTGCGGGGTACATACTCTTCAGGTTATTCAGGCTGACTATCGCCAGGCTGTCTTCCCTGTCTTTAATATGCTGAACAGATTCTATATAGAGCAATTGTGGTGACCAGTAATTTTTACCATAAGTACTATCTGCGGCTTGTTTGGCGGCATAAGCTTCGCGGAAATTTCCTTCGATATACATATTGTATATGCTGGTATACCGGTCCGTTACTTCCTGCGTTTTCATCATCGGGTTTTCCGCCGATGGGTTCACCAGCATATTGGAATATTTATTCCCCGTGTACTTTGTTGCTAAAAGATTTTTATAATAAGCTGCTTTGCTAGTATTGCCCAGGCGGGTATAAGAATAATATAATCCAAAATATGCTTCCGGCACTCCGCTGTATTGAGCAAAGCGGGTGAGGTAATCATCATAAGCATTTATAGCTTTTGGATAATCTTCCAAATCATCCTGGAATATTTTGGCAAGGGCCAGCAGGTTTTCAGCAATAACCTGGTTGCTGCTGTCCATGGCTACTGGTGATAAAGGCAGGCTGGCTACCATATCATCATACGTATAACTAACGGGCATGGCTACCTGCTTTCCATCACTGGTCAGTTTTGTGGGTAAGGCATCTATATCAATATTATTGGCCAGGTTATTATTATCTGCCATCGTAACCGTGGCGGCTTTGCGACGCCAATTATCCGTATTAGTCCGTTTGCCCCACTTATTTTTGAAATCATTTAAACCACGTGAACGCAGGTTATTATTATAAAAATACCACTCCCCTTTGCTGCTGCCAGGGAACAAATCCTGCGGGGTATTATTAGAATTATTAAAAGTTATAAGTGTATTACCCGCAAAATCTTCTTCTTTAAGTCCCTGGGCTTTACGGTATTTCCGAATCAGGTTTTTAATGTATGCTTCCCGGTCTGCGGGCAACATAGCAGCCACTCTTTGAAGGCTGTCTTCCCGGTCAATGGCCTCTACCCTGCCGACAAGTTTCGTTAATATAGCCTTTCTTTTATCCAGCAAAGAATCCGGGATGTCCAGGTCATCATTCAAGCTCAGGCTATCATAGAAAGCGCTGGCTTCGCGGTAACGGCCCTGGCTATACGTAATATTGGCCAGTTGGTAAAAAGCCCTGTTTTTATATAATGTGTTGCCGGTATTGGCAGATACACTCTGGGCATAGTAGATAAGGCTTCCTGTTGTATCCGGGCGCTGCATATTCAATTGTGCAGCAGAGTAATAAATAATATCGCGGTACGATTCATATTTATCCCGGCGGGCCATGCGTAACAGGGTGCTGATGCTGCTTTCCAGTTCTTTCATGTTGCCTTCATCCCGCATCATCTTCGCATCATTCAGCCGGGCATAAATATCCATAACCGGATCTACGGTATGGCGGGAAACGAGGGCATAATAGTCTGAAGCTTTTTCGTAAGCGCCTGTGATCTCGTACATCTGCGCCACCAGGTATTCCCACCGGCTTTGATCTTGTTTTGTGTCCGCTGCAGAAAGGGCGTTGGCCAGGTGCACTGCACTACTATCATACATATTCTGGGCGTAAAACCAATAAGCATTTAGAGCTTCCAAATCATTTTGCAAGCGTTTTGGCAAGTTGGGATCAAGCTTTAAAATATTTATCAGGCCGGCAGCATCCGCATATTCACCTTGAGCAGTAAAGGTGCGGGCAAGCCAGATGAGAGCATCATTGCGGCTGGGCGGCAGGGTAAAAGCTTTATCAATAAAATTCCGGTTCTCTTTGTCTGCAATGCTCAGGGCTTTGCTACCAGGTTCATCGTTGGTGCCAATAATACGGCTGTCATCATCATTCTTCCTTTTGCGTGGAAAAAGATTGTAATTAATAAATTGAAAAGTTAGGGCGGCAGAATCCAGTTCATTCCGCAGGTAATAAGATTTCCCGATGAGCAGGTACATATTATCTACCCAATCTGAACGAAGGTCGTGCAGCAAAATACCCGCCGTTGCTTTATAAATTACACTGTCCAGTTCAGTTTGCTGGGCAGAAGTATTTTCGAGCGAATAAGGAAAGAAGGAAAGTAATTTAGAATAATCATCCTGCTGGGAAGCTTTGGCCCTGTCAATAACCGCCGCCAATTTATTGCTGGCATTAAAGTAATAATTGTAATGGGTCACATTGTTCTGCACAAAACGGCGGAAGAAGGTGAATTTTTTATCGGCAGTTTTTTCGGACCCGAGTATTTTATCTTCATATTGTTCAGGTTTTTTTTCCCGGCCAAAAGGATCGATGGTCCATGTCGGCTGGGCAAAAGCAGTTCCGGATAAAAAAAGTAAGCAGGTAATATAGAGGCTGACGCTAAATTTAGCTTTCAACATGTAATAAGATTAATAGGTAACAAGGCTAAATATCGTATTTATTTTGTGAAAATAAGGTCAATTTTAAAGCCGCTAAGATACAGAAAGTTTACACCTTCATAAGCAACCGGCAGGTCATTACACATTCCAACGAATAATTAACGGTTTTATTTACAGATTAATAAATTGTGATATCCTAATTTTAACGCTATTCAATACATCTTTGAAAGTAAATCATATGGATGCAAATACCACGCTCAAGCGACTTCGTAACCACTACAGGCTGGTTATAATGAATGAAGACACTTACGAAGAAGTAATTAAATTTAAACTTACCCGCACAAGTGTGTATGCAATATTTTCCACCATTTTTATATTAATGATTGCCCTTACGGCATCACTCATCATGTTTACCCCGCTTAAATTTTACCTACCCGGTTCGGGTTATGGGGATGCCAAACAACTGAAAGAGTACCGCGATTTGAAAATAAGGACAGATTCTATGGAGCTTGCCCTGCACAACCAGAATGTATATTTTGAAAACCTGCAAAAACTCCTTCAGGGCACACTGGTAAAGCTGGATACCAACCAATTACCAACACCCAAGCTGGAAAACAGCACAGATTAAAAATATATTCCTGCCTTTTGCGTTATGAGACAGAACCCTTGACTTTTACCAAAATTCAATATCATGTTTAATGCAAAATCAAAATCTGACGACCATTTTCCACCATCGGACAGTAGCAGCATCATCGGGCAGGGCACCTGCATAACAGGTTGTATAGATACTGCCGGCGATGTGCGTATAGATGGCACGCTCAAAGGAAACATTTTCAGCAAGGCCAAGGTATTCATCGGCCCCTTGGCTGTAGTAGAAGGCGATATAGATTGCCGGCAGGCAGATATTATGGGTACAGTAACCGGCAGCATACGGGTGAGTGAGATTCTGCAGGTAAAAGGTAAAGCTAATATTGACGGGGATCTCTACAGCAATAAACTTATGATGGAGCCCACAGTAACCTTTAATGGTAAATGCCATATGGGTGGTGCTAACGTGGTTGAATTTAATGCAGAAGTTTCCCAGTCCGTACCTTTGGCTATAAATGAATGATAACAGGCTTTTATGGAGATATGCCGGCCTGGCCATGCAGTTCCTTGTAGGTATTGCGCTCACCCTCTTTGCCGGATATAAATTAGATGAAGTGGCGGGCTATTCTATGCCACTGGCTGTCTGGGCCTTACCTTTGCTGTTCATTGTCTTTATCATTTACAAAATTATTAAAGACACGCAATCAAAAAAATAGCCCGCAATGCCTTCAGCCTTTAAGCATTTGTGGCCCCTGGGCCTGGTTTTTCTCATTAATTTTCTACTCCTTTTTGCCCTTGAGGGCATTTTCCGGAAGTATAACGTGGATGGCCTTGTTCTACATGTTGCCAATATTCTTTTCCTGCTCATCAGCGTAATAGCCTGGGCCTTCCAGTTTAAGGCTCTTAAAAACAAAAATCCCAATGTATTTATCCGAAGTGTAATGGGTAGCATGATGGTGAAGATGTTTATCTGCGTAATAGCAGTTTTCATTTATGTGACCGCATCTGGCGGGCAGTATAATAAAAAGGCCATATTGATTTCTATGCTGATGTATCTCATCTACCTGGCAGCTGAAGTGGTTTCGCTTATGAAACTTAACCGAAGGCAGCATGGCTAAAAAGCGGGTCCCACATACCACCCTGGCAGATTACCTCCCGCCAAATAGTTTTGAGCAGGTGATGGAATATTTAAATCATTACAAAGTACACCTCACCATTGCCCGGCAACGGCAATCTATTCTTGGCGATTACCGCCATGCGCATGGAAGTAATAACCACCGCATCAGTGTAAACAGCAACCTGAACAAATATTCTTTCCTGGTAACATTGTTGCATGAGCTGGCACATTTATTCACTTATGAAAAGTTTGGGAACAGGGTTTCTTCGCATGGCGTGGAATGGAAAAAAGAATTTTCACTTTTGCTGGTTGACTTTATAAGCAAAAAAATTTTTCCCCCGGATATTGAACTTTCGCTACAAGTCTCTTTGAGAAACCCGGCGGCAAGCAGTTGTGCGGATGACCAGCTACTTCGGGTATTAAAAAAATATGACCCGGAACAAATAGGTGTTTATTTATTGGAACAACTCCAAGGCGGCAGTTCTTTTTCTATCGCGGGTAACAGGGTCTTCAGAAAAGGTGACACCATCCGTAAAAGAATAAAATGCCAGGAAGTATCTACGGGTAAATGGTATCTCTTCAGCCCGGTTTACGAAGTTAAAGTTTTACCCCAGCCTTAGTCTAAATCTTTTTGCATAAAAACAGAACAACCGGTATGGCCACTTTTGCCCAGGCTATATGGTATATAGTAATATCCCATTTTTTCATATAGCGGTAAGGCATTGGTTAACTCCGGCATAGATTCCAGGTATATATGACGGTAACCCATAGCTGCAGCAGATTTTTCGCATAGCTCCAGTAACTTTCTTCCGTAACCTTTGCCGCGTATTTCTTTTTGAAAATAAATTTTGACCAGTTCACAGGTTTTCTCCGGCAGACCAGGAGTGGGGAAAATACCACCTCCGCCCCTTACTTTGCCCTGGTCATCTTCTAAAACAAAATAGATACTTCTGTCTGTAAGAAAAAGATTGTAAAGGTCGTCTGTAGTGGGATCGTCATAGACAGTATCAGGGCGCACGGCGTTATAGTCCTTAAGGCTGGTGCGGATTATTCCGGCTAGAAAAGGATTATCGGCACGTATTATATGACGAAATAAAATATCACTATATGGCATTACCAAAACAAATATTTAAAAGCATTGTTAGTAGCGCTATAAATGGATAACTTGCCAATGTTTAAGGATAATTTAAATACCTTATTTTCACACCAGCTTAAAAACACTTTTCTGCCTGAAGTTAATAAATACACGGAAGACGAACTGGTTTCATTATTAAAGATAAGGGACCAATCTGCATTTTCTTATCTATATGATAACTATGCCGCAGCCCTCAATGGCGTTATATACCGTATGGTAGATGAACCACAGTTGGGGCAGGATATTTTACAGGAAGCGTTTCTCAAAATCTGGAATAATTTCTCTCAATACGATAATTCAAAAGGCCGGTTATTTACCTGGATGATAAATATAACCCGTAACCTTACTATTGATACGCTTAGAAGCAAAGGATTTAAGAAGCAACAAAAAATCTCTCACAATGAATTTTCCGTAGGTAATATACAAGATAAAAACTACAGTGCAAGTGGCTTCGATGGTATTGGCCTCTACAAACAACTTTCACAACTGAAACCTGAACAAAAAAGCATAATTGATCTTGCTTATTTTAATGGTTACACCCAGGAAGAAATTTCTAAAGAAATGGGTATTCCTTTGGGTACAGTGAAGACACGTATGCGCTCTGCAATTATCGAATTAAGAAAATTAATGGATGTAAATTAAGTGAAAGAAACAGATATCATATCATCCGGTTTACTGGAATTATACGCCACTGGCCTGGCTTCGGAAGCAGAAATGCTTGAGGTAGAGGAAGCAGTGAGCCAGTCCCCGGAAGTTGCAGAAGAATTTTCCAGGATTGAAAGAAGCCTGGAAGCCTATGCTTTTAATATTTCCAAATTACCAGATGCAGCAGTAAAGCATAACCTTGATGAAAGGTTATTTGTAAATACAGTGGAGAAAGGGAATGTTGTGCAAATGGATAACCGGGATGCAAAAGTTTATTCAATAAGCCCCGCCTGGAAATGGGTGGCTGCAGCTTCAATCATATTATTGATAGGAAGTGCTATCCTGAATTTTAAATATTACAATGAAGCCCGGGATAATATGGCTGCCAAAGAAGCCGCAGATAACAGCTTGCTGGCACAGCAAACTGAGCTGGATAAAATGAACAGTAATTTCCAGGTTATACAAAGCAAATATTCTGAACCCGTATCGCTGCATGGCCTGCCCGCGGCACCGGATGCGGCAGCAAAAATATTCTGGATGAAAAATACAGGCGAAGTGTATGTTGACCCCAGTAACCTGCCACCCGCCCCTGCCGGCAAGCAATACCAGCTTTGGGGTATGGTAGATGGCAAGCCTGTAGATGGTGGAATGATCCTCGATACTAAAAAAGGCAATCGCTACGAAATACAAAAAATGAAATCATTCGGGAGTGCCCAGGCATTTGCTATTACCCTGGAAACATCTGGTGGCAACCCTACGCCAAAAGGCGAAATGTATGTAATGGGGGAACTCTGATAAATAATTTATTTACTGAAGCCTGGTTTTTCCAGGCTTTTTTAATGCCCGGTAATTAATAATGGAGTGTATAATAGGGGTTAATAATCCAGATTAAAATCATACATACTAGTTTCAAAAGTTTATATTTGTTTCTTATTTATCCGAATGAAAAACCAAATACTGCTCCTGGGCAGCTTTATGTTATTTTCTGTACTGGCATTTGGCCAATACAATTTTTATTATGGCAACCTCCATGCCCACACCGCATTTTCTGATGGAAATAAAGATAGCACGACAACAGGTGTAAATAATGCAGGTAACAGTTACGCATACGCTAAAAACAGTTATCATTTTGACTTCTTAGGCATTTCAGAACACAATCATTATTCATATTTACGCAACCCGGGCATGTTATTGCCCCGTTATGCTGCCGGCCTGGCGCAGGCAGATACCGCCAGTGTGGAGGGCAGTTTCATAGCTATGTTCGGCATGGAATGGGGCACCATCTCCCAGGGTGGTCACGTAGTAACCTATGGCTCTCCAGGGCTTATTGGGTGGGAAACGATATCCGGAAGTGCTAATTATGATACTTATTGTGCTAAGGGAGATTTTACCAGCTATTGGAATATTATTGCAACGCAGCAAAAATCTTTTTGCACACTGGCGCACCCGCAGACAGGCGACTATAATGATCTCTTTGGAAATGGTGTTTTTTCAAAAAAAGCAGATTCTGTTATTACGGGAACTGCTATACGAAGTGGAGGTGCTTTTTCTACAACAACCGATTATACTGATGCTCCGGCCAACTTATATGAAAACGAATTTTTTAAAACACTCGCCCGCGGTTACCACGTGGGGCCGACAATAGATCATGATAATCATTACACCACGTTTGGAAGAACGGGCCCCGGGCGCACTGTTGTATTGGCCAGCTCCCTGAACCGTGATAGCTTAAGTGATGCTTTTCGCCAGAGAAGATTTTATGCATCAGATGATTGGAATGCAGAGGTAACATTTACGATTAACGGCTATGCTATGGGCAGCATTGATTCAACTTTTTACGACCCGCATATAGAAGTATCCGTTACAGACAGGGATGCGTCGGACCCCGTGGCCAGCATAAAAATTTATTATGGTGTACCCGGTAGCGGAAGCCTGCCCGTAGTGCTCACATCTTCCAGCAATACTTCAGGTTTATCTTATATATACCCCACAGCGGCAGGCAGTTCATATTATTACTTTGCAAAAATAACCCAGTCAGATGGCGATGTTATCTGGACGTCGCCTATATGGCTCTACCGCCAGGTAGGTGTATTAGGTATAGAAAATATTAACCTCTTCGCGGCTATTTCGGGCACATCCATTCACCTTAGCTGGGAAAACCCGGGCCTGCCAGGGCTTAGGGAAATTATTATTAGCCGGCTTACCGGCAATAACGTTTTTGAACCCCTGGAATTATTTTCGCCCTTAATGCCGGATGGCAGCATACGGCTCAATTATAATTATGCAGATCAACAACCTTTTACAGGAAATAATTTTTACCGCCTGCAAATGGTTTTCCAGGATGGCCGGGTGCTGTATTCTAATGTGGCAGTGGCTACGCTGACTAACGTGAACGAGTGGGTGCTTTATCCCAACCCGGTGCAGGATTTATTACATATAGAATTTAAAGCAACAGAGAACGCCGCGGCGGTGGCGAAAGTTTTTTCCCTTGAGGGCAGGCTGGTGCTTTCAAAAAATATCCGGTTGCAGTCTGGTCAGAAAAATGATATTAACATTGTTGTAAATGCCCTGGCAGCCGGGCCCTATTATTTTGTTTTACAGGTAAGTAATAAACGACTTATAGATTCCCGTTTCATTAAAAAATAAAGGGCATAAAAAAATTCCGGCGAAGCCAGGATTAAGTACCCGGGATGGGAGTTGAACCCACACTCGCATTACTGCGAATCCCGATTATAAATCGGGACTTGCCTTTCCTTTTCCCCGAATAAGATTTTCGATGTAAATCCTGCTTTTCATTTTCTTTATTTCCCTCTCACGTATACACGCTAATGACCTGGTCTCAAAAGTTTCCTGGTAAACCAATTGCCAGGGGCGATAAGGTTTTGTAGATGTACCCCCCCCCACAATTATGCCTGGCCAGGCGAAGACTCACATCTGCACATTGGCCAATATAATATCTATCTGCTGAATGTGAATAGAGGATATACACTGTAAACATGGCAAAAAAAACCTCAGTTTTCACTGAGGATTGTACCCGGGATGGGAGTTGAACCCACACTCGCATTACTGCGAATCCCGATTATAAATCGGGACGTGTCTTTCCACTTCCTTGAAATTATACAATAAAAAAACCTCAGCTTTCACTGAGGACAGTACCCGGGAACGGAGTTGAACCGTCACTCGCATTACTGCGAACGGGATTTTAAGTCCCGCGTGTCTACCAATTCCACCACCCGGGTAAACACTTTTAATTATTTTTTAAACCCACACGACCATTACTGCAATCCCGATTTAAATCGGGACGTGTCTACCAGGCTCTCCTGACATATTCGGGATTTCACCACCCGAGTGCACTGATTTAGTATTCAATTTTTTTCTTCATTCTCCAAAAGAAAGTCAGGAGAAAAAAAAACCCGACA
>JBDSWG010000154.1:0-4831 GCA_039926825.1 Ferruginibacter sp. | reverse complement strand
AAAAGAATTTCAGGAACATTTAAAAGCCTTTAAAAACATTGCCAATGGCGATGCTTCGGCCGGCCCCATTGCTGCATTAGATGCACCTTCCCGTTTTCGGTGGCTCACAGCAAAACGCAGTACTATTGTGCAGACTTCAGCTGTACACCCGGGCATGTCTGCTAACCTCGATGAAACGGTAGAGAAATTGTTCAGTCAATTGGTGAAAAGTTAGGTGGTCCAATGGTCATGCACCACGGCAACCAGGTAATATTGGCCCTGGTAAAACTCCATCACAAGCCGCAGGCTTTGCCAGTCCATACCCCCGTATTTTTTATCAAAGCCCGGAAAATAATTTTCCCTAAATTCTGCCAGGGGATAAATTTCATGAATATTGTTTAATGAATTTCCCTGTCCCAATCTTTTATTAATAGAAGATTGCGGTGCCTTCAAAAAATCAACAGGATAAACATTCTTTTTAAAATAAGCAGGAAGTGAGAGTAGTATAGAATCTCCTGAACCATCAGAAAGACCCCAAAAATAAATTTTCTCATTGGAAGTTGCCATCAGGAATTCTGCAGCAGACCATTTTCTATGATTAATAGTATCTATGTAACCATCGGAAGCAAAACGCATTCCTCGTACAGGGTGCATAAAACTGGCAAAGGTTTCATAATCCTTTTCCTTTATCGCTTTGAGGATCTGCCCGGACCTCGCTTTAAGTGAAGAATCATTTGCAGGTAATTTTCCAGGAATTGAATCTGCAATTTCTGTTTGTGTTGCAAAGCTGTCCTGTAGGGAGGTAGTCTCTTGTTTACTGATGGTCTTTTCACTATTCCCGGAGCAACTATTTAATAATATTGCTAAACAGAGTATCAAGGCAATGGAAATAGAATTTCTCAATCTAATATAGTGTTGCATTTTCTCAAATATATTTTAATGTAATTTCTGTTGCACCATAACCATATAAGGGATGAAACTGGTTTACAAAAGAACTAACATTTTTCTTAAGCCGCAATATTTCATGCAATTCATCCCGAAGTCGGCCTTCTCCCACGCCGTGTATCATTATTAACGAGGGTAAATAGTTGGCCACAGCCAGGTCATAATATTTTTCAAAATAATCCAGTTGAAAGCTCAGAATTTCGAAAGGTTTTAAATGTTTGTAACTATCAGATATTTTTTCAATGTGCAGGTCTACTACAGAAAGGGCGGGCGGCTGGTAATCCCGCGCCTTCCCGGCATCATAAATCCGGAACCCTGCATTTCCAAGGCGGGAAAGGTCTACCCTTTCCTCTTCTTTCCTGTCAGGATAAAACTCAAATAACTGGTAAGAAAATGAAGCTTCATTACGGAGTTGTAATTCTTCAATTTTTTTAAACAATTGCTTTCCTTTTAACTTTAATCCGGCTTCGAACCATTCTGCTTTCTTCTTATCCGGTTTCAGAAGGCTAAACTCAAATTCGAATTTAGGATTGTCACTCACGTCTTCAAAATCCACATCATGCAAATAAATATCCGAAAGACTTTCCACGGAAGCTTTTAACTCAAAGTGCACCTCGCCAGCAAAATTTAAATAATAATGAAACGTGTATGCCTCTTCGTTATGATTAACAAGATAAATTTTAAGCTTATCCACTACCTCATCGTCAAAAACATCTTTAGCAAAGACAGGCACGATTAAGATATCTACACCATCTTTTATTTTTTTCTTTTTCGGGGTTTTTTCGCGGCGAATTTCATCAATAAATATTTTTTTCTTTTCCGGGACTTTTTTCTGGCTGAACATTTTGAAATAAGGAAAATCAATCTGGTCCATGTAAGCCGGAAATTTGACCCCACGCACTTCAATCATTACCATACGCTCATTCATGAGTTCCACCACTATACCTTCTTCATCCGAATGCAAAACAATTATTTTATCTCCTACCTGGTATTTCATGCGCCGTATTTAAACGCAAAGATACAATCACAGGCAGGAAATACGCCCGGCATTCAGCCTTAGCAGTTTATTCTCCGGCGACCGTTTTTGCGCCTGCTATTTTACTATGAGAATAACCATACATAAAATAGAAAACCAGGCCCAGCACCATCCAGCCAAAGAACCATAGCCAGTTAATGGCGGTCATACCGGTGAGCAGGTAGAGACAAGTAACCAACCCCATCAGGGGAATCAGCGACCAGTTTTTTATAAAGGCCCCTACGGCAAGTAAGACTGCAATGAACCAAAAGATGAGGGAAGAAATATTGAATGTTTCATCAACCCCTTCTGCATCCATGCGTAAGAGATTTGGAAAATAAGCAGGCCAGGCAAGCACAATTATGATTATAGCGGCTGCAAGTATGATAGGAAAAAATACCCGTGCCGAAACAAATGGCAAGTGAAACCTGCCGGGAATTTTTTCTTTGATGGGCAATAAGAGTACGCCACCGCAGACGAGCACGAAAGCAAATAACGTTGCAATACTCGTAAAATCCAGCACGAATGTTTTATCCGTAAAAAGTATAGGAATGCCCACCACAAGGCCGGTGACGATGGTAGCGAAAGATGGTGTATTATATTTCGGATGAATCTTTTGGAATTTTTTGGGTAACAAACCATCGCGGCTCATGCTCATCCAGATGCGGGGCTGCCCCATCTGGAACACCAGTAAGACACTCGTCATAGCAATAACCGCCACCACAGAAATCAGCAACTGCATCCAGCCTATGCCTTTTATTTCAAAAATTTTAGCAAGTGGATCACCCACATTTTCAAACTCACGGTAGTTCACAACGCCGGTGAGCACGAGGGCCAGGAGAATATAAACAACGGTGCAGATGACCAGGGAAAGAATCATGGCCCGGGGTAAATCCCGTTGCGGGTTTTTAGCCTCTTCAGCCAATACACTTACCGCATCAAAGCCAATGTAGGCAAAGAAAACACCACTAACGGCAGCCATTACCCCACTGAAACCATTGGGCATAAAAGTATGTACCCCGGCATCGCTGATAGGTGCCCAGTTATCTGTATTTATATAAGCCGCCCCCACTACTATCACCAGGATAACCGCTCCCAGTTTTAATATCACCATTACATTGCTGAAATTCCGGCTTTCCTTTATTCCGCGGTAAACAAGATAGGTGATGAGGAAATTAATGATGAGCGCCGGCAGGTCAAAAATAATTCTCAAACCGCCCATCATCGGTGCACTGGTCCAGGCTTTAATCAGATCTGCGTTAGAGGACGCCGCGGCAACAGCTTTAGATGCTTCTGTATAACTGCAGGAAAGGTATTCAGGAATATGCATGCCCAGGCGGCTAAGCATCGAAGTAAAATAATCGCTCCAGCTGAAGGCTACATAAATATTCCCAATAGAATATTCCATGATGAGTGCCCAACCGATAATCCAGGCAACCAATTCTCCAAAACTGGCATAAGCGTAAGTGTAGGCACTACCGGCAACGGGTATGCGACTGGCAAATTCAGAATAACAAAATGCCGTAAAAGCACAGGCTATACCTGTGATGACGAACAACAACACTACACCGGGCCCACCGCGGAAGACGGCTTCACCCAGGCTGCTGAAACTACCCGCGCCGATAATGGCGGCAATACCAAAAAAAGTAAGGTCACGCATGGTGAGCACTCTTTTTAAACTGCCGTGATGGGCCTCATCACCCGCCTCTGCCATAATACTACTAATATTTTTTCTCCTGAATAACGACATATACTTGTTTTATAAAAAGGGAAAATAATCAATTGTAAGTACCTACAGAAATTAAAAACAACGTGGCTCCGCGGATGTATAAAGAATGACAGCCGGGGAAGAAATGAAAAATTTAATTCTCCCGCATCATCAGGAAAGCAGCAAAGGCGGCCAGTTCTTTTTTGCGGGTACTGAGGACAGCAACATCTTCAAGGTGCCGCAGGGCTTCATTGAAATACTTTTCTTTTAATGACTTTGCCCAGCTATCCACTTTACAATCTGAAAAAACATCAAGCACTTTACCTACTTTTCCAGGCTCACCAGATTGCATGAGGCCTTTCAAATGCTTCCTGCCTTTTTCGTCCAGCGTTTCTAAAGCATGAATGAGCAGGAATGTTTTTTTATTAGCCAGGATATCGCCACCGGGTTGTTTACCAAATTTTTCCGGGTCACCAAAAGCGTCGAGATAATCATCCTGAACCTGGAAAGCAATACCGAGCTTTTTACCAAATTCATACAGATGGTGTTGATTGCCTAGGCCTGCGCCACCGAGGATGGCACCCAACTGCAGGCTGGCCGCCAGCAGCACAGAGGTTTTCAGCGTTATCATATGCAGGTATTCTTCAAAACTTACTTCTTCCTGCACTTCAAAATTCATATCCAATTGCTGGCCTTCACATACTTCTGTTGCGGTTTTATTAAACAGGGTAAGGATGCGTGGCAACTGCTCCGGGTTCACCTGCGTAAGGAACTGGTAAGCCCTTACCATCATTACATCTCCCGCCAGCAAGGCCGTTGGTTCGCCATATTTTACATGCACCGTTTCGCGGTTACGCCTGAGAGGCGCTTCATCCATGATGTCATCATGCACCAGGGTAAAATTATGAAACAACTCAACGGCCGTGGCTACACGAAAAGCATCCGCTGTTACATCTCCAAATAATTCATTGCCCATAAGCACGCTCACCGGCCGTATGCGCTTGCCGCCCAGGCGCAAAAAATAATCGCAGGCTTCATAAAGTTTTTCCGGCGAAGTCGGGAAACCGGCCATACTAAATTGTGCCTCAAACGTGGTGGAAAAATATTGTAAAGAATGCATGCAATTGTAAATTGAGGGGAAGCATTATTTCTTCTTACGTGCCGTTTTTTTTGTGGCCGTTTTG
>JBDSWG010000153.1:0-4294 GCA_039926825.1 Ferruginibacter sp. | reverse complement strand
AAAGATGAAATTATTGGCCAGGTAACTTTCATCGGGGATATTATAGAAGTTGGTCATGCGGACGCCCTGAAAAAATTATGTTTCGATTTGAAAAATCATTTGCATGATTACATCGTTGTACTGGCTGCAAATATTGGCGGCAAGCCGTTCGTTGCAATAGGAATCAGTGAAACCGTTTGCAAAGCCAAAAACCTGGATGCCGGTAAACTTATAAAAGATATTGTAAGCCCCCTCATTAAAGGTGGCGGCGGCGGACAAAAAACACTGGCTACCGCCGGGGGTACCGATTCCAGTGGGCTCCATGCAGTAATTGACGCTTTGCGTCAGATGTTGGTCAATGGTCAATAGTCAATGGTCAATAGTCATCCCGATTGCTATCGGGAGCCAATGGTCAATGGGCAATGGTGAACAGTCAATGGTTAATTTTGAATATATAATAATACTGACCCAGTGACCTAATAACCTAATAACCTAATTACTTAATGACTTAATGACCTAATAACCTATTGACCAATTTTCAATGACTGTTCTAAAAATTTTGTTAAAGGATAAAAATTATCTCCGAAATATTTCGTAAATAAATAAATCCTCCTATTTTTGAAGTACAAAACTTTTCGTATTTAAATTAACAGCCATGAAAAAAATTATTTTCTCTTTCCTGCCCTGGTTCTTTTTGGTCTTTGGTTATAAGGCCCTGGCCCAGGATACAACGGTAGATAAACAAAAAGACAAGGAAATACAGGAAATCACCATCGTTAATTCCGGGGATAAAAAGCTGGACCTCACAATCAAAATTACTGGCGACCAAATAACCGTAAATGGAAAACCGATAATAGAGTTTAAAGACGATGCTATCATCATAAACAACAAAAAAGTTATCGTAAAAGAAGGCAATAGTTTACGGTTCATGGATGGGAAGGGTGGTATGGGGAGTATGAATTGGAACAGCGAAAATTCCGGGGTATACCTGGGGGTAAATACAGAAAAGACTGAAGATGGCGCTACTATTAAAAGTATAACAAAAGGTAGCCCGGCGGAAAAAGCCGGTCTGCAGAAAGGAGATATCATTCAAAAAGTAAATAAAATTACAATTGAATCTCCCCAGTCTTTATTTGATGCCATTAATGAAAAAAAAGAAAAAGAACAAGTCACTGTAACGTATAAACGCGGGAAAGATACAAAAACAACTATGGCTATATTGGAAAAAAGGGAAGGCATGTCATTTTCTTACACAACTCCGGAAGGAAATTATAATTCCATAGAAGTGCCAGGCGCACCTATGGCCCGTGGCTTTGAATGGAATGGCGATATGATGCCTGGCCGTCAAAAGTTAGGCTTACGCATCCAGGACCTGGAAGAAGGAAAAGGAGTGAAAGTACTGGAAGTAGAAGATGAATCTGCAGCAGAAAGAGCCGGGCTGAAAAAAGACGATATCATCACATCCATTGGAAGCAAAAGCGTTAGCAACACAGATGAAGCCCGCATGGCCTTAGCAGAAAACCGGGAGAAAAGTTCCTATCCTATCAAAGCTACCAGGGCAGGCAGGGACATGAGCTTTGAGATAAAAATTCCGAAGAAATTAAAAACTGCAAATTTATAAGCCATCGAAGAACAAAACCAGCAGGAAATTTATTAAGGCTGTTTTATTTCTTTGCCGGAAGCTGTCCTCATGGGCAGCTTTTGTTTTAGAGGGTATTAATTGGTTAATTTTGTCCACCATGATTCCGGAAAAATATGAACTGGTGGTGGGCCTGGAAGTGCATGCACAAATGCAAACGGCCTCTAAATTGTTTTGTGGAGATGCCACAGGTTTTGGCGCAGCGCCTAATACGCAGGTGAGCCCCATTTCCCTGGCACATCCGGGCACGTTACCGGTCATGAATAAGATGGCCATCTCCCTGGCCATCAGCCTAGGATTGGCGCTGGATTGCCGCATTGCAGAAGAACATTTTTTTGCTCGCAAAAATTATTTTTATCCTGATTTACCAAAGGGCTACCAGGTAAGCCAGCATACACATCCTATATGCCTGGGAGGGTTCCTGGAAATAAAAACAATTGACGGCTCAAAAAAGGTTTTACTTAACCGCATCCATATGGAAGAAGATGCCGGTAAAAGCCTGCATGGCGAAGGGGATAATTATACTTCCATTGACCTTAACCGTGCCGGGGTACCATTATTGGAAATTGTTACTGAGCCCTGTATACATTCAGCAGAAGATGCTGCAGAATTTCTTACTTCCCTGCGCCGCCTCGTACGCTGGTTAAATGTATGTGACGGAAATATGGAAGAAGGCTCACTTCGTTGTGATGCAAATATTTCACTTCGCCCCAAAGGAGAAGATAAACTAGGTACACGTGTAGAAATTAAAAACCTCAACAGTATCCGTTTTGTAAAAAAAGCAATTGAAGTGGAAACACAACGCCTGGCCCGAATGCTGGACAGTGGTGAAACCATCATTCAGCAAACCCGCAGTTATGATGCCGGTACAAACAGCACAACGGCACTGCGCAACAAAGAAGAAGCGGAAGATTACCGTTACTTCCCCGAGCCGGATTTGCCACAGTTTTTCATCACCCCGGAAACTATCCAGGCGGTTAAAGCCGGCATGCCGGAATTACCCGCTACCTTATACAATCGCTTACAAAAAGATTTTGGCCTGAATGATTATGATGCGGCTGCAATTTGTAATGATAAAGAAGAGGCAGCACTCTACCTCGAACTTGTACATGAAACAGCACATTATAAAGCCTGTGCAAACTGGTTACTTGGCCCAATAAAAGCTTATGCTAATATTTACCAGGTACCGGTTAAAGATTTCCCTGTACCTCCGGCTGTGTTGGCGAAGCTGGTGAACGCTGTTGAAGAAGGTTCCATCAGCTTTGCAAACGCCAGCGGGAAAATTCTTACAGAACTCATTAACACCGGTTCAACAGATCCACTTGATATTGCCGCTTCAGCCGACCTGTTGCAGGCAAATAATGACGCAGCTTTACATACATGGATAGACGAAGTGATGCTGGCAATGCCTGCAGAAGTGGCCGCCTACCAAAAGGGAAAAAAGAATTTACTCGGTGTTTTTGCCGGTGCTGTAAAAAGAAAAAGCCAGGGTAAGGCTGATATGAAAAAACTTGGCCCATTACTGGAAGAAAAATTAAATATTATTTCCTGAAAAAATTATAATAACAAAAAAAAATTTAAGATATATGAGACATTTAGACCGATTACTATTGCCACTTACCTTTTTTGCATTCTCAATAACTGGTTGCCAGCAAAAAAATACACAAGGTACTTTTACGGTTAAAGGAGATTTGAAAAACAGCACGCCTCAAAAAATTTATTTAGAACAGTTGTTTTTTAATTCTAATAATCCACAACTCCTGGATAGTACAATGATGCAAGATGGAAAGTTTTCCCTTTCTACCACGGCTAAAGAACAGGGCCTTTACCGGCTACGCTTTTCAAATGGCCAGAATGGATATGTTCTTATTAATGATGCAACAGATATACAACTGGAAGCGGATATGCGGGATTCTTCCCTGCAGGCACCCAAATTTAATACACCCGGTAATCACACCATGATGAACTTCCTGGCTTCTCTCGAACAAAAAAGCAAGGCTATAGCTACGGGTATAGAAGGACTCGAGGCATTAAAAACCACCCCGAATAATGACAGTGCTGTTAGCAGGCTTACTATGGATCTGGATAATCGAAAAAATGAATTTACAGGTTATGTTATGCATTTTGCAGACACAACTTCTTACCCCGTTCTGGCCATGTTTGCCCTGGGCTATGCGAATGGTGCCCCGGCACAAATACTGGATAGCGCCGTAAAGAAATTGGGAACCAGGTTTAAGGATCACAGCGAAGTAACGGCAATGGTTACCCGCTACCAGTCTATGAAACAGGAACAGGCATCTGCACAACAAAAATTATCTGATAAGCCTGCGGGAGGAAACATGGCACCCGCCCTCGCCATGAATACCACTACCGGAAAGCCTTTTGACTGGAATAGCCTCAGGGGCAAGTACGTGTTGGTAGATTTCTGGGCAAGCTGGTGTGCCCCCTGCCGCGGAGAGAATCCCAATGTTGTAGCGGCTTACAATGCTTTCAAAGATAAAAACTTCACTGTGCTGGGTGTTTCTTTAGATGAAGACAAAGCCGCCTGGCTAAAAGCTATACAGGCAGATAAGCTTGCCTGGACGCACATCAGTGATCTCAAAGGTTGGAACAGCGCTGCCGTAAGTACTTACAATTTTAATGGCATTCCTTATAATGTTTTACTGGACCCGGAAG
>JBDSWG010000152.1:0-3431 GCA_039926825.1 Ferruginibacter sp. | reverse complement strand
GAAAATATAACCCGGATGTTTATAAGTACTGCGCTGGCTACAGGTATGAAGATAAAAGTATAACAGGCTTCAGCCATACACATTTCAGTGGTACCGGGCATTCTGACCTGGGTGATTTTTTAATAATGCCCACCCAGGGTTTACTACAGCTTAACCCCGGTATAGCGGCTGACACTAAAACGGGATACCGGTCATCTTTTTCGCATGATACGGAAACGGCAGAAGCCGGTTACTACCGGGTACGATTAGATGATGATAATATTCTTGCAGAACTTACAGCAACCACAAGGGTGGGCTTGCACCAGTATACTTTTAGCAAAGCCGGTGACAGCCATTTTATTTTAGATCTTATGGCAGGCATATATAATTATGATGGCAAAACGGTTTGGACTTTTGTGAGGGTAGTAAATGATACCCTGGTGACGGGATATCGCCAGACTTATGGCTGGGCCCGCACCCGTACCGTTTATTTTGCGATGTCATTTTCAAAACCGTTTAAATCTTTTGGTACAAAAAACTATGATAGCAAACAACCTTACCGCGGCTTCTGGGGTAAATTTAACCAATCACAAAATTTCCCGGACATAGCCGGACGGAAACTCCGCATGCACTTTGATTTTGATACCAAAGCCCAGGAAAAAATAAAAATAAAATTTGCGCTCTCCCCGGTGAGCCAAAAAAATGCCCTTGAAAATATGCAACAAGAAATTCCGCTTTGGGATTTTGAGGTGGTGAAAAAACAGGCACAGGAAAACTGGAACACGGAATTGCAAAAAATAGTGATAAATGCGCCTGAAGCAGATAAAATTAATTTTTATACGGCCATGTACCATGCCTTCATTAGCCCTACTACTTATATGGATGTGAATGGTGAATATAAAGGCCTGGACCAGGAAACGAATACCGCAAATGGCTTTACGAATTTTACAACATTTTCTTTATGGGATACTTACCGCGCACTGCATCCCCTGTTTAACATGGTGCAAACCCGCCGCAATGGGGATATGGTGCAATCAATGCTGGAGCATTATAAACAAAGCAGCCTGCACATGCTGCCCATTTGGAGCCACTATGCCAATGATAACTGGTGCATGAGTGGCTACCACAGTGTGTCGGTTATAGCAGATGCTATTATTAATGGAAGTTACCAGGGTGATGCTACGGCGGCATTAGATGCCTGTGTAACGACAGCCCGTAAACGCAGTTATGAAGGCATAGGAGAATATATGGATCGCGGATATATACCTACGGAGCGAAGTGGTATTTCTGTTTCCAATACATTGGAATATGCTTATGATGACTGGACTATTGCACAACTTGCAAAAAAATTAAACCGGCAGGATATTTACCAGGAATTTATTCAACGAGCTGGTAATTTTAAAAATGTTTACGATAAAGACGGCTTTGTAAAACGACGCGACAGCAATGGTAGGTTTTTACCTAATTCAGATTTACTAAGTACGGAAGGGCAGGGATTGATAGAAGGGAATTCCTGGAATTACAGTTTTTTTGTGCCGCACAACCCCGCGGCACTTATCGGGCTGATGGGTGGCAAACAAAAATTTATTGCCAATATGGATTCTCTATTTACCATGTACCTGCCGGACAAATATTTTGAGCAGACAGAAGACATTACAAGAGAAGGCATCATTGGTACCTACGTACATGGTAATGAACCGGCGCACCATGTGGCTTATTTGTATAACTATACCGGCAAGCCTTGGAAAACGCAGGCACTCGTAAGAAAAATTTTAGATCACCAGTATAAGCCGGAGCCGGATGGATTGAGTGGCAATGATGATTGCGGTCAGATGAGTGCCTGGTATATTTTCAGTGCGCTGGGCTTTTACCCGGTTGCGCCGGGCTCTAATGAATACCAGTTGGGTAGCCCGCTGGTGCACCACGCGTTGCTTAATTTAGAAAATGGTAAACAGTTTGAAATTGAAGCAAACAACCAGAGCGAAAAAAATGTGTATGTCTCCAGGATTGAATTAAATGGTAAAGCTTTAAACAGGTTGTATATAACGCATGAAGAAATTATGAAGGGAGGAAAATTGGTTTTTTATATGCGTGATAAGCATGAGCAGTAGGGGGTGGGATTTCGGGATTTGTAGAATCTCAAATTTAGAAAGAAGAACTGAGGGTATTTAATACTGTGTAAACAGAATATGACAAAGAATTTTTTGGCGGTGAGAGATGGCAGGACATCCTGCCCAACATGTAATAAAACCCAATGTTAGCTGCCGTTATTCGTCAATCGTAATGTCAAAGCATTTGCAAATTCTTTCGACTTGTCAACATAAAATAAAACTGTGCCTGTATTCTTTTTAATGCCAAATATCTTTGTTACCTGAATGGGTTTTTTTAAATAAACGACTACATTGTGATTTTCTAATCCTTTAAAAAGTGCGATTTTAATGGAGTTTCGGTCTTGTGGTATTTTTTTCGACAACTCAAATTTCTCTATATTGTTAAACTGGATGTAGGCGTCCCCTGCAAGTCCGTTATGAACTTCCAATGAATCTTTATTTATAACTATTGGTCGGGCCTTGACAGCTTTTATGTGAGCAAATAATTGTATGCAAGTGTAAAAACTTAGTCCTGTCAATATCCAGGCAATTGTCTTACTCCATAAAGTCAACAATAAGTGCATACCTGTAGTTTCAATTAGGAATATTGAGAGAATAGCCCATAAAACTATTGTAACTCCATTTTCGTTATACGATGTAAATTTTGTTTCATTGTCTGCTCTTTTGTCCCTGGTACCTAATAAAGCATAATACAAAACAGCAATTTCTGAGGAAACAATATTTGCAAATTTTTCGTTTCCTGTAACTTGAAACATTATAAATCTGCAATGCATTAAGAAGTCAATTTTGTTTGTGTTTGCAGCTTTAGCTTTTTTATTTGCAATGTAAAATTTTCTCCCAATAAAAAAAATGACTGCTCCTTCAACGATTGGGGAAACCCATATTTTAATGATTTGCAAAAGAATACTTGAATGTGCATTTAATATAAAACCTGCAACTAAAAGCCCTAATATAAAAATCCTGGAAACTGATAATTTAGATACATTGCTTTTTCTGATTGCAAGAAAATATATTAAAGGTGCTACAACTAGAAGGTCTATCAGTATAGCATTTGATAATAAGTTATTATTAGTCTTGAATTTAGTTGTTAGAGTGATAAGGTAACAGCTCAAAAATACAAGTATAGGAATTCCAAATGCAATGGTCCAATTTGGTTTTTTTGTTGTCAATAAAGTCATAGTGATATCGTTGTATAAGGCAGCTACCGATAGGATTTTGTGCAGGATTGGGATTTGAAAATCGTCCGCCGGAAACCACTGCTGATTAAGAAACAAATGTACAAGATAAGTTGCAAAAGTTCAGCTATGTTTGTCAAGCCGAAAATGATGCTCAAAGCGCACT
>JBDSWG010000151.1:0-26901 GCA_039926825.1 Ferruginibacter sp. | reverse complement strand
ATACCATAAGTACGATGCTTTGGCAGGTGACCATGCGTGGCAAGATATGGTTGCAGTATGAGAAAAAGATACCAGGCCGTGCCTGTCCAGTAATGAATGTGTACAGCCCATGCATTATCTGTAAAATCGCCCCAGTAATCTTTAAAGATTCCCAACTGCATGAAGACCATGGGAATGATCATCCATTTGTAAAGGCTTTTATATTTATTCATGCTGTTGCTTTTTTACCTTCCAAATAATTTTTTCAATTCTTTTTCTGAAAACACAATATGGTCTTCTTTGGTAGAGAGCATAATAGCCGAGCCTTTTCAATTAAAACTATCCTGAAAATTATATGACATTCATTTCAAAGCCATGGCCCGGTTTAATCAGCCATTCTCTTAATTGCGTTTATAAACTGTTTTCGTTTTTTTAAATCTTATTGATCCTTATTGCCCGGGTTGCTGTTGGCACTCAAGGTCTCCCGGTAAGTTTGCCAGCCCACTTTTGTCTTCTTCACGATTACGAGAAAACTCATTGTGGTTACTACCGGCGTTGTTGCACCAGGCATTGCTATTTTCAAAGAATCAACACCCAAAACATACGCCCAGTCTTTGCTCAACACCTGTATCTCAAGAGGATGTACTGTCATATTGCTGCCGGGTGGAAGTGGTGGCATGTTTGTAAGCGCAGTTACAATTGCATCACGACCTCTTACGGGTTCACTTTGGCAATTAATAAATATTCCATCTTCTGCCCAGGTAGAAGCCAGCAACTTGTTATCTCCGCTCGTGTGTGCTTTTTGTACCACAGCGCCCAGGCTGTCAATAGATCTTAAAATAGCAGCTGTATCTATTTTGTTGTGGTCAGTACTTTTCCCATTCTGATTTTTACAACCCACAATTCCCAATACGCATGTTAATAAAATGAATCCAATATTCTTTTTCATAATTGTTGTTTATGCATGATTAGAAATTTTTAAAAGTATATATATAAACTTCGTAAGTGATTTCAAATTTCAATGACTTACTTCCATTTATTGTTTTCATTGATGATTACCAAAGTAAAGTGAGCTATATATTTATCTAACTAATTTACCGCCGGCTAATCGTCTAATAGCATCAATCACCACCTCTGGTTTTTCTCTTTGAATACCATGTCCGCTGTTTACTATTTCATAGCGTGCCTGGCTTTGCAATTTTGCCCAACGGACCAGTTCATCAATCCATATTTTTTTCAGCGGTTTTTCAAATGCAGCTCATTCCCTGTCACTACCGGCAATCAGTAATTCAATTTTACCTTTATAGTTTTTATCAGAAAGGCTGGCCTGGTACATGGTGGGAATCATGGCAGCAAATTCATCTTCCGCAGCCTGGTTGCCTCCTGCTCTCTCATTAAAAATCCGGGTAAATGCATCGGGATACTGCGCTGCCATCTGGTCGTACACTTCTTTAGCAGCAGGGTCCACCAGTAATAATCCACTTGTCTCAGCCGGATATTTTGCAGCAAATGCCCGGGCAAATGCCCCGCCCCAACTCCAGCCACCAATAATGTAAGGTCCTTTGATATTCGCTTTCGTTAAAGCTTCTTTTAATTCTTCTGCCACCCGGTTTGCTGTTCTGGGTTTGGAACAGGATACAGAAGATAAATAGCCGGGACGGTCGTAAGTAATCACAATAAAATCCTTGGATAACTCCGGCACTATGCTGTTCCAGCAGGTATGGTTACTATTGCCACCTGCCTCCAAAACAACCACCGGCCCTTTGTTGCCGGTTTTATAAAAAACCATTTCATGCCCATCCACCATAACCCTTAGTGTATCTGACTTTAGCAACAAGCTGCTGAGCATTGTCTTTCCATTGTTTTTGGTGGAATCGAGGGTAATCGACTTTTTATAATTTTCAATAGCCAGCGGAATGTTGCCGGCACGCATCAACGCTTCTCCATAACTGTCGTACACATTTGATGAATTGGGAAACTGTTTTACATTTATTTCAAACATTTTTAAAGCATCATCCACATTTTTTTTATCGTTCAGTAATTCATAACCCCAGCGGTTGATTTGCCCTTCAGCTCCGGAGAAATCAAATTGCTTTTTAGCAACTGAGTCTAGCGACAGGTAATACTGGTAGGCGTCCTTAACAGAACTGATCATTATTTTTTGCCGTAAGGTGTTGATAAAATTTATCTTATTATCCGTTACGGGCAAGTCATACAAAACAGAGATGATATCCTTAAGCAAAGGCTCAACAGCTCCTTCGGTATTATCAAGCAAAGCAATAAAATATCCTTCTTCCGGAAAACGGGCTAGTTGGGAAAGAAAACCATTAATGCCGCCACTATGCCAGATCATAGTTGCCGTTTGGGAGGAATCTGATTTATCAAAATGTTTTACAAACCAGCCATATGCCACGCTGTCTTTATCATTTTTAAAAAAGGGAATTTCCTCAACAGGTAAATAGCCAGTATATAATTTGCGATACAATTCCTGTGGAATTAATTTGCCGGCAGCCAATGCCTGGTTCCACAGAAACAAGTCTTCAACAGTAGAATAAATTGATCCGGCGGCAAATGGCAAACCCATATCAAGAAATTCTGAATTTTCAAAACCATCCATTTGCCTTACATACCCTGAGGCACGGTTGGTGATCAGTTTTTCACTTCTGTCATAGCCAGTATGCTCCATTTTAAGAGGTTGCAGAATGCGTTCATCTAAAACTTCTATGTACGTTTTTTTTGTAACGGCCTCAATGATGGCGCCCAAAATAAAATAACCTGAATTGCTATAGGAAAATCTTGTACCGGGTTTAAACGCCGGATCGCCGCTGCAATAAATGCGAATGAAATCATTCACTGAAAAATGGAGTTTGCTATCATTTTTGAAAAAATAATCATTATCAGTATAGTTTGGCAAACCCGAAGAATGGGTAAGCAGCTGGTGAATGGTAATACTGTCACCGGTTTCTTTACGGTAGTGTGGCAAGTAATCTGTGATGGTGTTTTGTAAATTAATTTTTCCTTCATTTACAAGTTGCATAATGAGCATGGAAGTAAACTGTTTGGTAACGGAACCCACCCTGAATTTTGATTGTGTGGTATTTGGAATATTCCATTCCATATTAGCCATACCAACCGCATTTTTATAAATTATATTTCCTTTTTCCGCTATCAATATTGCTCCATTGAATCTTTGCTCCTCATCATAATGTTTTACAAGCGCATCGATTTTACCGGCAATAGGTTGTGCAATTGTCCATTTGCAAATGAAGGTTATCAATAAAAGAAAAATGAATGATCTCATGTGTGTTATGTTTTTGCCGTTTTGTTTTAAATGAATGTTCGGACGCCTTAGTGTGCCGGTTAAAGATCATGTTGGCACCACATTACAATCCCAGCAATGGAATTCATTGCTTTAATTAATTTTTTTTGCTGACGATTATTTCTTATAATTTAAACACATTCATAAATTCAGCATCCTTTACTTCCCTTAATTCATAATAGGGGTCTTTTAAACCTCGTGGCATGCGAATTAATTTTTCAAAGTCATTTTCTTCATCGGCTGCCTCTTCCAATAAGTCAAACTTCGCCATGCCCACTCCAACGGCCCAAAATAGAAATAGCTCAACCAAATATTTGAAAAAATAATTTGAAAGATCCAAATACCTAATAAAATTATGTAGGCTTCGTAACGCTGTAAAATTCCATACAGCCCAAAGCCGAAACCGTAAAATATAATAGCGCAAAGAATAGATTGCCCCAGGTAATTGCTGAAAGCCATTTGCCCCGTGGGCCGCATTATGTTGAAAAACCACTTAAATATTCCTGATTTAAACATCAACATTACCATTCCGAAAAATCCAAGAGAACGAAAACTCCGATCAATATTATACCAGTCAAAAGATGACTGTCTCGCATATTCAAACCAGTTAAAATTTAATTGAATAATTGAATGTATTCGCAGGTAGGCCAGGCCAATGCCAACACCTAACCCAATAATACACATCCACGCATAAACCTTAGTTTTAGCCTTGCCGGTAAGGACACCCATTTTGTAAAATGCCATACCAATAAACATAAATTCAAGAATATCCCATAAGGAGAGATAGGTATATTTGACTATTTGATCAAGATAACGGTTGGAACGAAATGTATAAATTTCACCATAGCCACTGTGCATTATTTCCTTACTTTTTGTAAACCGCTTTCGCATGGCAGGCATACTGGCGTCTTCCTTAAACTCCTGCATTTCATTTAATCTTTGTTTCTGAAGAAGACTCAATTTTGTAATACTGGTATCCATAGCAGCGATCTTTTCTCCCTGTTGTATTGTTTGTTTATCCAGGTAGAGATTCCTGTTTTCTCTTGCTGACATCAACAACATACATACAAAAGCCGCGATTAATAATTTTTTAGGGGACAGGTTCCGGAAGGCAAATAATATAAAACCCATGCAGGCATAATCAAATAAAATATCACCATGCCATAATAAAAGATACACGTCTATGAGTGAAAAAATGATAAGCCACAACATTCGGCGAACAAAATATTCGGCCGGTACCATTCCCGGTAATATTTTTTCTTTTGCAGATAAAAATAAAATAACGCCTGCACCAAAAAGCATGGAGAAGAAAGCCCGTTGTGTACCATCAGGAATCAAATTAACAAGGTACCAGATATAATAGTTAATCCCCGTTTCATTATTTACAACCGGGTTGTAGGCACCTATTCCAAAGGATGGCAAATTCATCATGAGAATTCCAAGTATAGCGATGCCACGGAGGCTATCCAAAATGTCTATCCTTTCTTTTTGAGACGTTGGCGCAGCATAAGGAGCAACTTTAAAAGTTGTAGTGTTTTGTTCCATAATTGTAATCGTTGGAATGTGGAAATAATTTTATTGAATAGGATCAAATAAAAATCTTAGTCTCTTATTTCTGTTTTTAAAATTGGTAATCTGTGTCCATAAGTAAGCATTCTCCATATCCATTCCAGTGGCCCGTAATTAAAATATTTCAGCCAGGCTGTGCTCAACATGATTTGTAATAAAAAAACAGCAACAGCAAATATGCTGCACGCGGCCGGCCCCCAATTCGTTACATCTAAGCCCAGTTTTGTAAAAACAAATAAGCCGATAAGGGTATGCGTAATATAATTGGTCAGGGCCATTCTACCCACAGGTGCAAGTAGGTTAAAGATTTTTTGGGCAGGGGATAAATACAAAAGTGAAATGGCTGCAGCATACCCTAATGCTAAAGGTGCCACGCCAAATGCATAAGCAATCGTTTCTTTTAGGCCATGCATAGAGAATACTTCTTCGGAATGTATTTCGTTCAGGCTTGCCAATATA
This sequence comes from Ferruginibacter sp., assembly GCA_039926825.1. Classification (GTDB taxonomy): domain Bacteria; phylum Bacteroidota; class Bacteroidia; order Chitinophagales; family Chitinophagaceae; genus Ferruginibacter. The sequence continues at coordinate 21,575 of JBDSWG010000151.1, read as the reverse complement.
TAATTTGCCGGCAAGCCGATTACCAATCCTGCTGCAGCGATCTTCCATAACAATTTTTTATTCTCTTTGAGCTTGTTATATAATTGTGTTCTGCCAATTACCAGGCCTATTAAAAACATGCCTAAAACCTTAAAAGCCCTGCTTTGAAAAACAAGATCACCATAGCGCCAGAATATCCCGATGAGGTTCAGTTTTATCATTTTAAATATATTATCACCAGAAAGGTCTTTTATAACTTCGTTTAAAGAATGATAGCCTGCTTTGGCTTCCAGGTATTCGCCGGATTTATACAACCACCGGGAGAGGTCAAATATTTCCGGCTTCCAAAATTTTAGACTGTACCAGAGTATGGGGCTCAAAATAAAACAAGCCGCAATAATGAGCAATGTCTTATTGCTGAATTTCCGGAAGGGGATAAGCACGAAACCCAACATAGCATAAAACGCAACAATATCACCTGTCCACAGTAATAAATGTAAAAACCCTATCCCGAGTAAAATAAGCAGGCGCCTTTTAAAAAGGCCCAGGATATTTTTATCCAAATCCGTTTTTGCCAGGTAAATACTGAAGCCTATACCGAACAACATACTGAAGAGAGAATAAAATTTCCCTTCAAAAAACATGTGTTGAATAAACATTGTAGTACCATCGAAGCGTGCAAGCGTAAGTGCAGCCTTTTGTTCAGGGGACATAGCCCAGCCAAAGCTGAAGGCATAAAGGTTCATAATAAAAATTCCGAAAATGGCAAAGCCACGTAGTACGTCCAGTATGGCTGCACGTTCATTAGTTTGTATGGGTTTGGCAAGGCTCATTACTTAAATTATGAGTACTGTTTACTAAACTATTCTTTCTGCAATAGCCTTGCAAACGGCTTCTGTCTGAGAATGCACTTGCAGCTTTTCGTAAATATGCTTTATGTGGCTGCGAACTGTGTCAATGGTAATGAATAATTCAGCGGCAATCATTTTGTAACTGTTGCCCTGGGAAAGGTTTTTTAAAATTTCTGCTTCCCGTTTTGTAAGGTTATAACTATTGCCCACGGGCTTATGCTGTTGCAGGCTTTGTATTACCAGCCTTGCGATACCAGGAGACATGGGCGCTTCGCCTCTCATAACGTCTGCGATAGCATCCAGCAGTTTATCACTGATGTGTTTTTTAAGCAGGTAACCGGAAGCCCCCGCACAAATGGCGTCGTACACATGCATGTTATCATCAAAAACAGTTAGCATGATTATTTGTACCTCCGTATTAAAACTACGAATGATTTTTACTGCCTCAATTCCGTTTAGGCCCGGCATATCAATATCCATAAGGATCGCATCGGGACCTGCTTCCATTACCTGGGCCTTCACAGCGCTTACATCGGGGAATGCCCCTAACAAAAGCATCTCATCAGAAAGACTGATGAGATTACACAAACTTTCCCTAAGGTTGTTATTGTCTTCAAATATGAGAATGCCGGTTTTCATGCCCTGACAAAATGATAAAAAAAATAGCTTTTAAAAATCCCCTAATCATGTGAGGGCACAGACAGTTGCATATCTGTTCCCAAACCCAGCCCTGTTTTATAGTGCAGGACCCCAAGCATATTTTCCGCACGGGCAAAAATATTGTGAAGGCCATTTCCTTTTTTTACTTTCTCCTGGTCAAAGCCCTGCCCATTATCCTGTACGTGTAAGTTTATAGCGTTTCCATCATGTTTCAATAAGATTTTTATATAGCTGCAATGGCTATACTTCGCCGCATTATTTACCGCTTCCTTAAAAATCAGGAACAAGTCTTTTCTTTTATTCAACGTGAGTTTTACATCAGAAAAATTCCCCTCTTCTTTAAATTCATAATCAATATTCAACGGGTCAAGCACTTCGGCTGCAAATTCTTTCATCTTATAAATCACTTTTTCTACCGTATCATTTTGTGGGTTTATGGCCCAGACAATGTCACTCATGTTTTCCATAATAGTAGATGAGTGATCTTTTATTTTTTTCAGGTTTATTTGCTGTGATTCACCCTGCAATCCCGGTTGTTGCAACAACACTTTACTCAAAATATTTATACTCGTTAAGGTGGAACCAATGTCGTCATGCAAATCCCTGGCTATGCCATTTCTTAGTTTTTCCATCTGCAAAAGTTCACGTGCCTTATGCACAGCACGGTACCGGCTTACAGTTACGAGGGCTATACCGATAATAAGCATAATGACAACGATACTGCCCAGTTGATATAAATTTTGCTTTTCAAATTTTGCTTGTTGTAATTGCTGGTCTTTTTTCAGGATAGCAATTTCTTTTTGATTCTTATCAAGGTTATACTGTTCTTCAATATTTTTTATCTGCCCCTGCAATTCATTATTGGTAAGACTGTCTTTATAAAGATTATATTTTTTAGTGTATTCCAGGGCCTTTTCATATTCACCGTTAGCGGTATAATATGCAGCAATATGCTCATAACTTGAAACTTCCTTTGGCAACTGGCCGGACTTTTGTATTTTTTCGATATTGGCAAGAAGGTTTTGTCCGCCCAATGCTGGCTTATTAATGCTGGTAGTCAAAGCCATTTTTTGTACATCAATAGAAGCCAGCATAACACTATCTGTAAGTTGAAGCGCATACATTCTGCTTTGCTCCAAATTATTTAGTGATTTAACCGTATCCCTGCTATTCAGGTAAAGCGTTGCCAGATTAAAATGCAACTTGGCCTGCTCCGGTATTAAATTAAAGCCGCTAAAAACTTCCTTAGCCTTTTGGTAATGAGGCAGGGCCTGGCCGGGTTTATTCAGTCCCGCATAAATTTGCCCCAATGCAGATTCTGTAGTTCCTATTCCCCTGGCGTCATTCAACGTTTTTTTTATTGCCAGTGATTTTTCCGCATAGGATAATGCACGGCTAAATTGCTTTAGCTCAATAAAAGAGTTACTTATATTCTGGTAACAAAAAGACTTTCCCTTTTCATTGTTTTCTTCTTCAAATATTTTAAGCGCCTTAATTTGATAGCTCACAGCATTTTTTATGTCCCCCAACAGGTTATAGGTATTGCCCAGGTTCATAAGTTGGCCAGCCAAACTGCTTTGATTACCGGTTTTACTCACGATGATGATGGCTTTTTTCATGAATTCTACGGCAAGTGGCAGATTCCCGGTTTTTTTATAAAAAAGCCCGGCAGCAGCATAATAATTTCCGTCCACAAACATTTTGTGTTCGCTTTTTGCCTTTTGCGAAAGGCTGGCAAGAAGTGACAGGTAATAGGATGCACTGTCTATGTTAGCATTGTTATTATGTAAAGAAACCAATTGGTTATATGCAGAACTTTCATAAGTCTCTGAATGTATATCCTTGCTAATGGAAACGGCACCGAATAAATATGCCTTTGCTCTTGGTAAATCATTGCGCATGTATGCTGTTGCCAGGCTATTTAAGGCTTTCACATGATCCAGGTCTTTATTATTAGATGCGACGACTTCCAGCAGGCTGTCAAGTTTCTGGGGGTGTACTGGCTGGCTATGAGCAAGAAAAAAATATATTATTAATAGTAAGCCTCTCATACCATGCGTTTAACTCACTAAATATAAAAAATTTAAAAAGAAAAACCTTTTTTTGAAGCTTGTATTATATGGCATTCCATTTTTTAATTGAAAGCAGCCTTGAGCCCATAAAGAAAGCCATCAAAAAAATACATCCTAAAAATGCCGGACGAAATGCTGATGATGTGCGGGCAAATATTGCGGAGGTGTTATGTAACCCTGATTTATAAAGGGCTAACTAAATAAAAATGACGGTGGCAGACCGGGAAATAATAACGTGGTATAAGAAGATAGATTGGTCCGTTTATTTGCACAGCCCTGCCACCAATAAACCGGGAGAAGTAATGCAACCAATTTTTGCACTATAGTTTATGAAGTCGTTTTTTACCTAAAGGCTTTCTCCTTCAATAATACTGAAAGGAGACATCGTTGGTATGATGCGGGTTAATGTTAAACCTGCCTGTTGAAACAATGCGGCGTATTCTTTTTCTGTTCTCTCACAACCCGGCAGGTATTGCAACATTTGTAAATCGAGAAATTTTGCAGGAGATGGCTCATTCCCTTCGGGTACGACCATTTCTACTACCAAAACTTTACCCCCATTGTTCATAGCTTTTTTACAATTTTGTAGCAGGGTGATGCATTGCTCATCATTCCAATCGTGAATAATATGTTTCATAATGTAGGCGTCTCCACCTGCAGGCACCGAAGCGAAAAAATCGCCCCCCACTGTTTCGCATTGGGCGGTAACGCCATGCTCTTTCAATAGCTTACCTGCTGCGGCTACAATAGCCGTGGTATCGTATAATACACCTTTTAAATTAGGATTTTTTGCCAGGATAGAAGCCAATAAAAAACCATGGCCGCCACCCACATCTACTAATGTGGAAAGGGAAGAAAAATCGTAAGCATTTACGACGGCAACACTGGAGAATGCGCTGTTGCTGGTCATGGCATCATTAAATTGTTTTCCCGCTTTCTCATTGCTCCAGAAATAATCGAATGAAGTTTTACCATGTACTTTGTCAAAAGAGGGCTTGCCTGTTTTAATGCTATAAGGCAGTTCTGCCCAGGTTTGAAATTGCCAGTCGCAGGATATCATTTCTGCAAAAGCACGCAAACTTCCGGGTGCATCGCTTAGCAATGGTTCGGCCAATGGGGTCAGCGAAAACTTTTTTTCATTGTCTTCTGCAAACACTCCTATACTTGCGCAGGCCCGCAGTAAACGATATAATGAACGGGCATGAACCCCTGCCTGTTGCGCTAATTCTTCCGCTGTTTTTGGGCCATCTTTTAATAAGTCGGCAATGTGTAATTCTGCGGAAACACCTATGGCACGGGAGGCGGCAAAGCCAAAAAGCATTTGCATTAACTGCACGGGAGGCGGAAGTTCTTGAGTCATGATGTGTGTTTAGAAGTGCGTAAAATCTCTAGTAAATATTGTAATCATTAAGGTTTTCCAAATTACATACAAAAGCATTAGCAGAACAGTATTATTGGTATTTTATATTGTCATAGTAGTCGTACTGCTAAAGTTATTTCCGGGCAAAAGCTTTCCGCTTATTTTGCCTTGGGGAACATGATGTAAGTTCTAAAAGTACACTCCCATCATCTATCATTCGCCCTGCCCTGATGCACAAATCGCAGCATAACGCTACAAAGAAAAATTTATCGTATACCACCACAGCCCTCTATATAAGCCTGGAAGGAATTACCCAGCAGAGCTTTAAAGCCAGGCGATAAAGTTATTTTTGTACCAGCATCATATTTAATAAAAGAATTGCTTTGCAATTGAGCTGTAGATGTTATAGTATTGTTTGCTTCGTATTTCCTCATCACATTGTTATAAGGCGCTGATAAAGCAAAATCATTGGTGCAGGAGCCCGGGCAAATTTTCGCCCACCAGGTTCCCCAAAAGCTGTTGCCACCGAAACGTGGCCTTGAATATTCCTGTATTGTCCAGGCACTCATATCATCTTCGGGATCAACAAATGTTGCAGAATAATCTCCCCACCTGTTCAGTCCTGAAGTAGAATTAAGATTTACATACCAGTCTTCTCCGGCCTTATAATGATAAAAGAAAAATCCCTGCCCGTTGTTTCTTCGATAACTTATAGTTGCTGCTGGATAGGTATTGTTTCTAAAGGTTGAATAGCCAAAGAAAATATCACTGTTAGCATTTACCGTTATACTTGGGTAAGCCTGCATGGTATTGGCATCACCTGTTGTACGGATAGTTTCTATGGTAGTATTATTTGTTGTATTTATGGCTACCACTTGTGCGGCACAAGTGGTGGGGGTCGTAGCGGGAAGAAAGATATTACTTCCTACCCATAAAGTACTACCCCTGAATGTAGATTGTAACATCCGGTCATCTCCTAAATCCAGGGTATTAGCTGAACCTAACTGTGGACCACCGGGCCCGGTTCCAGCCCAGGCACCGCCTACATTTACACTACTCCCCACAGTAAACACTGGCGCTGATTGCGTTCCTGTAATGGTAAATAATTTAAGAAAGCCATTGTTGTTGAAGTTATTGTTAAACTTGGAAATTAACCATTGAGTATTATTATTTGCGTCATAAGTGATGGCAGGGCTGATGTGAAAATAATCTGTTCTATCAAAATAGGTTACTGAAATATTTGGATTACCCGCATAAATTACCGCCTTGTTCAATACCCACACACGAGATCGTGAAACGGTGTCTGCTGCGCCGGTAACACCGGGAATTTTGAACAGGTAGCCTCCGACAGTAATCCAGTTTCTATTAAATCCAAGACTTGGGTAATCAAACCATAGTTTATCAGCGGGGTCAGCATCTATGGTATAAGTCGTCCAGCCTAAATTAGGATCCGGAGTTTCTGATACAGCCAGTAATAATGCAGAATTTGTACTCTTGCGGGATGCACAGCACACAAAAATCCATCTTTTATCATAAGGGTCATAGGTTATTTTAGGATCAAAAATATCTGTATGCCCTCCCAGGCCATTCCAGAAACCTGCTAATGAAGCAGTGGTGAAAATAGTACCCTGTTTATTCTGAATACGTATCTGGGTATTTAGTGTTGCCATTAAATGATTGAATCCAACAGCACCGTTTACATCAGGAGGAGATGAACTTCCGTCATCATCAAGCGCCCGGAAATTATTACACGGAAATTCCTGTACAGATGTGGGCTGAGGTGTTTGCAGCATGGTCAGTTTACCTGAAAATGGAACTACATTTGCCAGATCAACCCGGTTATTAATCTCTATATCTTCCTCCTTTTCTTCCGGCAAATCTTTATACATTTTAGGTGGGGGATTTCTCAATTCTTTCGCGACGATCTGAGAGAAATTTGTATTACCTATTTTACCTGTTGTAATACCTTTAAAGGTTTCCTGTCCATATCCGGTGAAGGAAATGCTGATTAATATTAAAAGTAGAAACTGAAATTTTATTTTGAAAGGCATAACTTAATTTTTATAAATAAATAAGGTTACTTAGTTATTCCGTTTTTCCAGTTTTTCTATTTTCTTATTCAACTGAATTATATAAAGCGTCAGCTCTTCAATTTTCTCCATCATCTTTTTTTGTGTGTCACCTAGTTTCAAGCCGTTTGTTTCAATCTCGGCGGCAGAAGGAATATTTGCAAGGTGTTTATTTTGCAGGATATATTTTTCCACTTCATTCAATGGTGTGAGTTTGTACATTGGGTCAAAAACATAATCGGCCCATCCCGTTTCCACCACTACTTCTTTACTGCGTATGTTTCCATTCACAGAAAGTTTATAGGTAGGGTTAGTTGTTCCGATGCCTACATTGTTATTGCTGGCAATAGTTAATACAGGGCCATAATTGGCCGATAAATAAATGGATGTATTTGGTGCGGCACCTATTTCCAGGCCAGCTTGCGGGTACTGAGGCGTGATGCTATTATCTGTAACGCCTTTCATATATGCAACATCTGTCCCATTGGCATCAGAAAAAAGCTGCATGGGGTTTTTCCCCGCCAGCTGTAACACTTCTGTGTTATTAGCGGAATTTACAGTTCCACTTAAAATAGTTAGCATGCAGCGGGGATTAGTAAGGCCAATGCCAACTTTCCCGCTAAAAAATGCCCCGCCTTCACTCCAGAATTTTATTTTCCGCACAAAGCCTGTAGCACCGGCACCTACAATATCTAATGCATCAGGGGAAAATATCTGGTAACCTATTTTGCCGGCACTCACTTCTTTTGTGAGGCCTGCTCCAAATTCTAAGGAATTGGTGCCATCAATTTTCATATTGCCCGCAAGGTGCAGTTTGGCTGTAGGGGCACCAGTTCCAACCCCCACATTTCCTGTGCCTCCAACACCCGGAAGTAAAGCAAAGTTATTAGTAGTGTACCATGCCGAATTTGTAGCAGATTGATAAAACGACATGGCCTGCGTACCATTGCCAATAGCAATGTCATTTCCCGAAATGGATGGGCTTGAAAAAGTTCCTATCTGCAACCGGTTATTAGGTGCAGAAGCCCCAATACCTACATTGCCTGCAACATTTGAATATATACTGGTACCGTTGAGAGACCAATAATTGGTGGCGCTACCAGTGGAGAATGCTATCCAGTTTGAACCATTATAATAATAATAGCCCGGAACAACATCGGTTTGATAAACAAGCAAGCCAACTGCAGGAGTAAGAATTAGATTTCGCTGTTGCTGGTTCATTTTTGGAATGAGCAATCCCTTGTTAGTGCTTTGTACATCGAGGATTGCACTAACATCGGCAGGATTGCCACTATTATTAATCGCTACATTTTGTGCACGGGTATTTTTATTTACCAATACACCTAGCAAAAAGAATAGGAAGAAAAACTTTTTCATTTGTAGATTTTTTAATGACCTGAAATTATTTTTATAGCGCTTTAAGATTATTTCCTTTGAAAATATAAATATCCTGGCGGTTATTGCCAGCGTTTTAGCAGGTGGTAAGTTTGCTTACATATTTGGAAATGAACAATATTGTAGTTGAGTATTATTTCTCTTCCTTTGGGGTTACTATTTTCAGTAATTCTTCTACCTGCTTACTTAGTTTTTCAATGAGGACCTGTTGCTCCTGTACTGCTTTTACCAGCGGCACCACAAATTGCTCATAACTTAAAGAATAAAGCGTTGAATTGTTTTTGGGCACAATTACACCGCTGAACGTATAGCCAGATTCTGTAGCGGCCTGCTCTACCTGCTGTGCAAGAAAACCGCTTTGCTTTATTTTCTCGACATCGTATTTCCCCGGGTAATCTTCTGTTTCTTTATTGCCGGTAATTTTTCTCATCGATTCAATATTGAGATTGTACGTTACCGGGTGGAGTCGCAAAATAAAATCCAGCCCTTTCACATCCTCTTTCACATTATCTTTTACCCTGGCATCTGAGGCATATGTATACCAGGGCGTATTACCTCCATTCCAAACAGTACTTGTATTTCCAATAAAGGCCTGGTTGCTAAAGGCATTTAAATAGCCACTGTTGCCAATGCTTATTGTATTTGAAAGGTTCGGTGTATTAGGGTGTGTTCCACAGTTATATCCTATTGCAATATTATTAGATCCGACTGTGTTGTTATATAGAGCAAGCATTCCGATTGCTGTATTGGAAGTTCCAGTAGTATTACTATAAAGTGCTTGCTGGCCTGTAGCAGTATTGTACCACCCATTATTTGAAACAAGAGCTTGATATCCGTATGCGCTGTTGAAACTGCCGTCATTATTATTATAAAGTGCAGCATATCCTGCTGCCGTATTATAGATACCCGTAGAGTTGTTATATAGTGCCGCAGTACCGATGGCTGTATTTTCATGGCCGATAGTGTTATTTTGCATAGCGGTATATCCTACAGCAGTATTGTAAACTCCAGTAGTAGTTGAAGTTGGATTGTTTAAAAAAAGTGCCTCATTTCCTATAGCTATATTTCCACTGATATAAGTGGAACCCGGATTATAAGTCTGATTAGCTAATGCATTAACACCTATTGCTACATTATTTCTTGCACTCTTGTTGAAATAAAGTGCCTGAATACCAATAGCCGTGTTTCCTTGTCCATTAATATTGGAATAAAGTGAGTTATACCCAGTTGCAGTATTTGCATTTCCGGTAGTATTAGAAAATCCTGACCCCTTGCCAATAAATGTATTAGCTGTTCCACCAGCTGCTTGGTTATTAGTTCTTCCTGCATTTAATCCTATAAAAACATTATTGATATTATCTGAATGAATATGCATTAAATCCACTCCGGCTGCATCCCGTAAACGGATAAGCGGATGTGTGCCCGATTGTGTGGCATTAGCGTCAATGGTAAGTTGTGATGTATCTGCGCTACCCACAATGTGAAACTTGCCGGCAGGGGTGGTTGTACCAATACCGACATTTTGTGTAAAAGCAGTAAAATGCAAACTCAGGAAAATGATTAATAACGAATAATAAGGACGCATAATAGGTGTTTTTTTTGTGGAACTTAATGACATTGCTTTGCACCCTTACCTTTGGGCTTCCTGGAAGACTGCGGAAAAAGTATAAATACAATGCCCATTCACCTGTAATTTAATGGTAGCGCCCCATTCATCTTTAGCCTTTTAGCCAATGGTAAGTTTGTATGCGTGGATGGAGGGCAGTCCATTAAAAAGGCCTGCAACTTCAAGGCTCTAGGCAGCTTTTTTTTCAGCCATTTAGTTTACCGGCAAACTTTCTATTGTAACCATTTACACATCCACAGTGCTTAAATATTAAGTGAGCCATTTTATCAGGATTAAGCTCAATAGATTTACCTCATTATTCACTACATTAGGTTTATAATCTTTCCGGTTGAGATATTTTACCACGTTGTTATGGGGCATTTTTATTTTATGCCTTGCCCTGCATTCGCCGGCTCCCGCGCAAATGCAAAACGTGCGTTTTGAAAAGTTTACCATGAAAAATGGCCTGCCAAATAATACTATTAATTCTATAGCGCAGGATAAGTTTGGCTTTATTTGGCTCGGTACGCAAAACGGCCTCAGCCGGCATAACGGGGATGGCTATACCAATTATTATGTAACCGGCGATAGCAACGCTTTAAGCAGTAATATTATTTACCAGCTTATTGCTGATAGTAGCGGGAAGCTTTGGATACTTAGTGCAAATGGGTTTTGCTATTATTCCTATTCCGATAATAGGTTTCATTATTTAGATTATTTTAAAAAAATAAAGTTTCCACTGGCTTCCATGATCATGGATGAAAAGCAAATCATCTGGTTTACATCTGCATCAGGTTTCGGTAAAATAAATACCCACACATTGCAATATTCCTTGCTCCACCAGGACAGCATTATAACGGGAGGAAATCTTTATATGGATGAATTGAACAGGATTTGGATATATAATAAAAACGGGTTATTTCTTTATGACAGGCTTCAAAATCGTTTATCGGAAATGCCGGGCCTGCAGCAGCCTGGCATAGATTATCTCTCTGGTTTTTTTTCCCGGAAAGAAAATGAAATATGGGTTGCTTATAATTACATTGATTCCCCGGGTATAAAACTTTACAATAAAACAACCGGGCACTCGCAGACATTTTTCATGAATAACAGCGGCAGTATTCACGAACATTTTAATCATTTTATTCTTTACCCCTTCCTTACCGGCGACACTATACTCTGGTGCAATAAGGAAAAAGAATTGACCTTATTTAATCTTAAAGAAAAAAAATTTTTACCTCATACTGGAAAGGACAGCAAGGATGAAACTTCGTTGGATGTAGGTGAAATTTTTACAAAATATATTGACCGCGAAAATAACTTATGGATAGGCGGGCAAAACGGGTTAGCAAAAATGAACCCCATTGCCCGGCAAATCAACTCTTACCGCATTACAGAAATGTTTGAAAGAAATGCTGCTGTGTCCATACGAAAAATGGTTAAGGATAAAAAAGACGCCAACATTTTTTGGGTGATTACTTATGGCGCCGGCATTATCCGGTACGATTTTAATAACCGGCGGGTTATAAAATGGTACCGCTATTTTACTCCTGAAAAAAATAAAGAAGATGAAACAGGAAGCTGGAACTATGATGCGATGTATGATAATAAAGGAAAATTATGGGTAGCTTCCGGTATCGGTCTTAGCAGTTATGACGAAAAGAAAGATGAATTTATAAACCAGCCCATAGAGGCTTCAAATAAAGCTGGTGATAACCTCGTTCTAAAAATGGTAGCTGGCGCTGCCGGAGATTTGTGGCTGGCCACTATGCAGGGCCTATTTCGTTACGAAACCAATACCCGTAAACTAAAAAAAATTCCACTGAATGGAAATGATGCACTTCAAGGCCAGCCCATTTTTAATTTAAAATTTTCCCCGGACGGGCAATTGATTTTGGGAACAAAAAATGGAGTAAGCATCCTGGATACTGCCAGTGGTAAATTAAAATCTTTGTATAGAAAAACGGATGCCAACCGGGTCTTTAGCAGGAATTATATATGGGGAATAGACAGTGATAAAGATGGAAATATCTGGGCGGCCACTTATGGAGGAAGTTTATGGAGATGGAATAAATCGGATAAATCTTACACAGATTTTGGAATAAAGAATGGTTTAACGAATACTATTTTCCGTGATGTATATGTAGATTCCTTGCAGACCGTCTGGGCCAGCTCCAAAGATGGTGTTTTTAAATTACCGGCGGGGGATTCTAACTTTATTCATTACACGCCCAATAACGGGCTTTTTGATATAGACCAGTCGCAGGGCAGGTGGAGCATCATTGACAATAAAATTTTTGCGGGGTATAATGGCGGATTTTCTGTCATTAATATGTACTATAAAAATCCACCGCAGGCATCCTTTCCTGTCTGGATATCCGGTATGAAAATTTTTGATGAAGCAGTTTATTTTGCCCCGGGAAGTTATCGTGATAATTCATTGCAGCTTAAACCAGCGCAGAATTTTATCAGCTTCGAATTTACCGGCCTGGATTACACGCAAACAGAAAATTTAAAATATGCCTATAAGTTAGAAGGCGCAGATAAAGACTGGATAAATATTGGCAGCAGGCGGTTTGTGACTTATAGTAACCTGGCAGCAGGAGATTATACCATGATGCTAAAAGCCATAAATGGTGAAGGACAATGGAGTAATCAGCAGGACATGTTTAAATTTCATTTACCCCCTGTGTTCTGGAAAAGCTGGTGGTTCCGGCTGTTAGCACTTTTTTTAATTACTATAGGCATTGTTAGCCTGTTCCGGTACAAAGTTGCCAGCGTAAAAAAAGATGCCAGCTTCCGGCAGCGGATAATGGAAACAGAAATGATTGCTTTAAGAACGCAATTAAACCCTCATTTTATTTTCAATAGCCTGAGCAGCATTGAAAATTTAATGATGAAAAATAAACAAGCGCTGGCTATAGACTATCTCAACAAGTTTGCCCTGCTTTTACGCACTATTTTAGAAAGCAGCAGAACGGCCCTGGTGCCTTTCCTGAAAGACATGCAGGCCATTGAATTATACGTGGAGCTGGAACAATTACGCCTGAATAAATCATTTACATATTCCATCCACATTGATCCTGACTTACAGGAAGGGGATTATAAAGTGCCGCCGCTGTTAATACAACCCTTTGTAGAAAATGCCATCCTGCATGGACTGGCAGCGCTGGAAAGAAATGTCGGCTTGCTTAGTATTTCAACCTCCTTACAAAACGATATGATTCATTACGAGATAAAGGATAATGGCATTGGCCGCCGGCAGGCCCAGTTGTATAAAGAGCAAAACAAAAGCCGCAATGAAAGTATAGGCGTTAACTTATCAGAAGAAAGAATTCGTAATTTAAATGAGCAGCAAGAGGCGAATGGAAAACTGGAGATTTCGGATCTTTATGATGAACAAGGTAAACCTGCCGGAACACAGGTTGATATAACCATTAAAGCTACCTGACATGGAAAAAATTAATACCATTTTAGTTGATGATGAATTAAACAGCCTGCAAAGCCTGGAGCAAAAGCTGCAGGAGTGCTGCCCTGATATTCATGTTATAGCCGCCTTGCAAAGGCCGGAAGAAGCCATCGAATTCATAAAAAAACATCCACCTGAATTGTTGTTTCTTGATATTGAAATGCCCCGCATGAGTGGTTTTAAGATGCTGGAACAAATCCATGATTATTCTTTCGATATCATTTTTACCACGGCCTATAATCATTATGCTGTGGATGCTATACGCATCAGCGCTTTTGATTACCTGGTAAAGCCTATCGCCGTAAAAGATCTGCAAAATGCCGTGAGCCGCTTTATGAGTAATCAAAAAATACATACCAGCAAAAAGGTGGATATTTTAAAACAAAGGCTGAGCAATGGAAAATCACAGGATGATAAAATAGGCGTTGCCAGCAATGAGGAAATAGAATTTTTACAAATTAAAGATATCATCCGCGTAGAGTCTTTGTCTAATTACAGCAAAATATTCCTGGTAGGTGGCAGTTCCCTTTTAGTAAGTAAATCTTTAAAAGACTTCGATGAAATACTGACTGCATACGGCTTTTTTCGCCTTCATAATTCTCATCTCATTAATATGAACCACATAAAAAAATACATCAAGGCCGATGGTGGGCAGGTGGTTATGCAAAATGGTGACATCATAGATGTTTCCCGGAGAAAAAAGGACGACTTTTTTATGTTGCTTAAAGACAGGATATAAACCACAGCCTGACCTCTTTATTTTATAAAATAATTGCAGCGGTAGGGGTAAGCCTAAACTTACATCCTCTTATGACTAGGTATAAAAAAAGCTGCCTCTTGCTCAAGAGACAGCCCTTTTTGTGATCATAGTCATTAATTATATTAATGCATAATGGTAAATGACTTATTCAGGTTCAGTGATGTCTCCGTGCTTTTGATGGTATACCGGCCAGCCGAAAGATTATTAAGGTTGAAGATAAAATTATTATTTCCACTTGTTATTGTTGCATTCATTCTTCTTACCTCCTGGCCCAGGCCATCATATACAATTAATTCTGTCTTCAGGCTCCGGTCAGATTTTATGATGATGTTGAGCTTATCATTTGCCGGCACGGGGTAAATTAATATTGTGATAAGTTTACTTTCACAATTTGTTCTTGCCACATTGGTATAGCTATATGTACCGTCTTTATCCACTTGCTTAATGCGATACAAAGCCTTACTCACGTTACCAAGATCAATTTGTTGGTAATCTTTTGAAGTGCTGCTGTTTACCGCTGCATTTACAGTAGCCACAGTTACCCAGTTTGTGCCGTCGGTACTTTTTTCTATTTCATAATGGCTGCTGTTTATTTCATTTTCTGTAGACCAGGAGATGAGTGCACCGCTTCCGGTACATTGAGCATTAAACTTAGAGAAAGTGACAGGTATTGCTCCTGAAAGTGATAATGGAATAGTATAGGTTAATGAGTTCGCTACATATTCATTGGCCGGTACATCAGAGACCGCATAGGTGGAAAAAGGAGCCGGAGTTCCACCTGCACCTGAATTAATTGAAACATAGCCACCGCTTGAACCGTTTAAAGTCCACATAGTAACAGTATAAACATCAATCCAAGTTGTATTGATCATTAAGCCAGTTCCATCCAATGTGCCGACTGTTCTCCTGTCAAACGATTGTCCGCCAGCAGACTGATTAAAAATACCACATTGATTTACCGTGGTAAAGGCAAAACCTCCGGAAACAAATATTGAGGATACGGTAACATTTGCTGGATTAGATACTATTGAGCATCCGGGAGGAGCAGGAATCATTGCAGATGCAGATTGATAATTCCAGCCTACAGAAATTGCACTCACGTCTGCTACAGAACCTGAAGTTGTATGTATTTGCATTTTAAAAGTAGCAGAACCAGTTGCAGGACCTGCTCCGTCAGGGTCTACAGACGAAAAAACTGGATTGACTAAACGCCATTCAAATACCTGGCCCGAAGAACGAAATGATGCAAATGTAATAAAGAGTACAAGTGCAAATGAAAGCGATTTGTAGAATGAAATTTTCATGGAAAAAATTTTCAGTATCTTATTAAAAAAATTATTCAATTATTTTATCAGGAATGTTTGTGGTTATTGGTTTGTTATTTTTAACCAGGAATGTTCCTCCAGTGCCCGAAGCGGCAACAGTATTTTTAGTTAAGTTTACGTCCGTAGCATTTATACTGTTGCTCATATTCACGTCTGTCAGAAGGTACCCTGTACTGGAATTAGCAACAGCTGCTTTTACTGTATTAACATCAGTAGCATTAATGGCACCGCTCTTATTAGCATCTCCCGCCCAAAGGCCATATTTTCCTGTGACGCCTGATAACAATACTACCGGATCTGAAGGTGCACTCACAGGCTTATAAGAATTTGCAAGTATTGAATAATCATTAGCAAAAGTACCCGCGGCGTTGGATGCAATCGCATTGCTCATTACCCCCAGGTGATTACGGTGGCGTACAACAATATAAGATGAACCTTGCTTGGTAATGTCGAAAGCAATTGGGTTAATTCCGTCGAGGCCAACAATCTGACCAGTTTTTAATAAATACCCAGCTTGCCTGCCGGATATGGTTGCAGATATTGCGTCTGTAGCTAAACCTGAAAGTGGTTTACGATGTTCTACAAGAACCCAATCAACCACGTTTGCATTGGGAACGGCCTGGTTTTCGGTGCCGGTATAATTAAATGGTGTGGTATTGTAAGGTTGCGCATTCGGAATAAGGCCGGCTGAATTCATGGTGGTGTTCATATCCGTGTTATTCCAGGGGCCTCTTAATTGTGCAGTTACATTAAAAGTATATTTTGGATCGGCCAATTTCCATTCCTGGTTAAATTCTGAAGCCGGAATTCCAGTGGTGGATACGTAATCATTTACGCCATCCCTGGTAACAGGGGAGAGACGACCATTCCATTCAGTTGAAACCAATTGCCAGGGAACAAGATTAGTTTCTATGTTCGTATTTAATTCACCGCCTAAATATGGATACCTCACATCAGCGGTATACCCGCTACCGCCGTTTGCTAAAAAAGTATATTTACGTTTTACTTCACGTTCGGCCTGGGTGGGGTCTCCGCCTTCTGAAAAGGGAATCATATTCACCGTTATGTCTGCAGGGTTAGTTCCATTACTGGTAGTAATCTGCATATTGGGTTGGTTAAATACCGTGGGGGCAGCATTCGCCCAAAAAGTTCTTTTCACTCTTCCTGATACTTCTTTGCCGGCAGCAAAACTAAATGTGGCCGCTGCAGGTGCAGTAAGCGTATATAAAGGATTAAGGATAGGATCTGTTGAAAAAACACCATTCGTGAGGGTAAATGTATACCCCACAGATGCCGTATTCGTTAGCAAAACCCTGTCCGTAGCGCTGGTCTTATTTATCAAAAGATTATTAATGACAGAAGCCCCTGCATTTAAGGTAACGTTGCCGGTTCCTGTCATTTGTAGAACGCCTGTAGTAACTGTTCCGTTATATACTGAAGTATTGCTAAAATTGCCTTGCACCTGTAAGATTCCGTCATTGGTTAATGTTCCTGCATTTTGCACATCACCCTGTGCAGTAACAGTGGCACCAGATTGTATTACAAACGTAGCCCCGTTTATATACAATTGGGCCTGGGGAAAATATCCCAGGGCAAGTAAGGAGGCAAGCAGGAATGAAAATTTAATCCCTTTCATAGATTTTTATTTTACTAAATGAAACTATAACAATAAGTTTGAACCGTTACATATTAATTAGCAAAGAGCGGCATTGAGTTAGTAATCGGTAGAAACAAATATTAACATCTTATAAAACTAATACAAAATTTCATTATACCTATACCCTGTTTGGGTGATTTTTATTATCGAAATACGAGGGAAGAACAGTTTATAATGCCCCAGCTCACGGAGATTTAAGTTCCGCGGACGACAGCCGACATTGTTCTTTGTTAAAAACGCTTCAATTAAGATATTAGTATGAATAGAATCCCGCCTTTCATCAATTGCCAGGCCGTCTCGCTGAAGCCGTTGATGTAACCCCATAGGTATTGGCCCGGCAGAAAATCGGAGAGGGATTTTTCGTGCATACAATAGGACTCAGGAAGAAAAATCAATAGGGCTGGCTATGTGTAAGAAAATTGCGATCAACCTCCAGGGTGTAATTAATGCAGACGGAAGCTCAGAAGATGGTGCAGTTAGTAATATTATTTTGCCATTTAAACAACCTGAAAGAAGATCAATTGGTCAATGGGTCAATGGTCATTTTTCAATGAGTTAAAGGCTGCTGCTCAATAGTCAAAAAGTTAATGACCATTGACTAATAACTTTCACTTAACGCCTAAACCCATCCATCCCGCAGTTTTACTTCAATTTGCCCGTCTATTACCCGCACATCAAACGTCGGTTGTGGCTGGGTAGCCGGGCCATCCACCACGTCGCCGTCTTCCAGGGAAAAAACTGAATGATGCCAGGGGCAATGTACCTGGCAATCGTTAACCAGCTTTCCTTCAGACAATGGGCCACCCATGTGGGAGCAGGTGTTGGCTATGGCATAAATGGTATTGTTCTTTTTTACAAGCAAGACATCCACATCCTTTGCCCGCACACACTTCAACGTATTTTCTTGTAATTCATTTTGAGGGAGTACAGCTGTAAACTCCTCCGGGTAACCCCCGGGTACAGCCGTATGGTTCACGCCGACCTGCTTGTTATACACCAGGGATCCGCCCAGGTAAGCGGCTGCCAGGCTAATGCCATAACCGAGCATGGATAGTGTAATGGCTGTTTTCCGGGATTTCTTTTTACGGCGCATTACCCAGGAAGTGAGGTATAGTGCAGTAGCACCCATATTAAGCATGCCATGCAAAAGGCCAGTCTTTCTTTCGATGGAGGTGGTGCCCGTCCAGTCCGTGATGCCGGTAACTGCTGCGCCGGCAGCACCCACCAGGCCTACACCAAGGGCTGCATCAGCTCCGGGTGCATACTGTTTTTCGCCGGTCAGTTCATACGTATCTAACACGGCTGCTGCCGTCCAGGCACCTAGCGGTATATCTGTTATCATTGGGTGCAATGGATGACCCAACCATTTACCATGCAGGAAATTTTTTGCTGCCTTTCCGGCTTCGCCGGCAGATTCAAAGGTATTTACGACAGCAGGTTGAATAGCCTCGCCGGCTTTATCCAGCCATTCCTGCTGGTCAATAATTTTCAGAACGGATGCCATGGTTTATGATTTAGTTATTGAATGTTTATATTTTTTATGACAAGCCTACCTTACCGCAATGAACTCGCTGAATAAAGTTTCAACAAATATGGGCCCAGGCCATAATAGACGGAAAAGTGAATTGAAGGAACACCTGAGCCTGGAACTAATAGAATCACTTTTATATTCTAATCATTATCTGATGTATAACTGGCTGTATCTGTATTCGTTTTATCAACATTCCGGTTAGGATTATTTCGAAGTACATTGTCAGAAACCTGCGTGTCTTTATCAGTGTAGTTTTGTGTGAGTTCTTTATCGCGGGCGAGGTCTTTGTCTTTCATATCCTGGGGTACGCCGGTGCCTTCAGATTTATTGAGGCCGGAGGGCATGCCTTTTTGATCTTTATTCATAATGTAAAATTTTTAAAGTGAAAAAATATTTACTGGCCATGGCCAGCAGCATTTTTACTAAAAGAATGATGCCATAGAAGATGCGAAAAATGCACCGGGGGGTACCCCTCTGCTGAACAAGGTTTTAGGAAATGAAATAGTTTATACAAAACTAAGGTGAAGTGTTCTTGCTGCGGTTAACAGGCAACAGGCTGGCTATTAATATTCCCGCTTAAAAAAAATGTGTTATCATGCCAACCCTTAAGAATCTATTTTATTCCTTAGTTTAAATACTTTCATAATCTTTTGATGCCAAACACTTTTCATTACTATACTTCACTTAAAAATTCCGTCCACTAAAACATCATTTATTTCCCGATACGGATCTTACGCTGCAAAATGCCGGAGAGTACCTGGATGGCCGCACTTTTAAGAATGCTGCCGGCCTGACTACCTGTAGTATTTCTTCTGGAAGTAGAGGTTGGAGAAGTGGATTTTTTTTGTGATGTTGTACGTACAATGGGTGGATCTTTCGCCGGCAAGGGCTGAGATATAACTGGAGATGATTTTACATAAGGCAGCGGATCAATGGCACCGCTGCTGGTATAAATTCCGAAGTGGAGGTGGGGCGTTGTCGTTTGTGCATTACCGGTATTGCCAACGGTGCCAATCAATTGTCCTTTGCTTACCCACTGCCCCGGCTTCACATACATTTTATCGAGGTGAGCATAATAGGCATTCCAGCTATATTCATCCGGCTGCAAGGTAATGTTATTGCCCCCGATGTCATCTGTGCGCACCACGGTTATAACGCCATCGCTGATGGCCACGAGGGCAGTTCCTTTTGGTGCAAAAATGTCTATGCCTTCGTGTTTGCGTCGGCCGCCATCGCGTTCATCGCCCCACACACTGCCCACTTTTCCTTTGCCCCCGGCTACGGGAAAATACAATTGTTTTGCAA
The DNA here is from genome assembly GCA_039926825.1 of Ferruginibacter sp. Classification (GTDB taxonomy): domain Bacteria; phylum Bacteroidota; class Bacteroidia; order Chitinophagales; family Chitinophagaceae; genus Ferruginibacter. Next base: position 1,536 of record JBDSWG010000151.1, on the reverse strand, counting down.
TGGTGGCCGGAGTTTCGGTAGAATTAGATGTTGTAGATGAAGTAAACGAAGTGGTGGACATGGATAACAGCGCAAGCGCGGGCACGAAGAAATGGTTTTTCATCCGGGGTGAGTTTTATTATGGTTCGGCAAAAAATTATGACTCCATGCCGGTCTGCTGGTTTACACAGGTGTGGAGGTTTAACAGGGCTTTAGTGAATGTTGAAGGATGAAATATAAATGATAAATGTTGAATTTTAAATGATGAGTCTAATCAAGGAGGCGCTGATTAACTAACGTCTAACCTCGGAACCCCGAACTTTAAAATTCATTCAACAGTTGTCCGTTTAAACTTCTGTTTATACGGAATCATAAAAAATAAGTCATCCAAAAATTATTGAAAGTTTTACGTCCTTTATTGTTTTTTAATTTCCACTTTTTCACGGCTGATGCGGGGATAGTTGCGAAGCGGAAATAAATTTACTAAAAAAGATTTCATCAAAACAATGTAGAGGCAGCAACGAAGAAAGGTTTTTCATGCTGGCCACATAATTAATATGCCTGGTATGAATGAAATAAATAAGCGGGTGTGCCTACATAAAAAATGGCTGCCTATTTTGAGGCAGCCATTTAACATAAAAGTAATAAAAAATTAATTGGCCGGTACCATAGGTGGCGGTGGCGGTGGCATCATTTTCATCATGTCCTGTACTTCTATAAACGTCCAGTGTTCAGTGGCTTTGTGTTCGCTGTTGAATTTTGCCAACTCTATACATTTCATATCATAAGGCCCGGCCGGCGTCCCCATGCTGCCATCAGAAGTTCCGGTGTAGCGTTTATAGCTATATACATAGTCCCCATTTACTGTTTGGTCTATGTTTTCCGTTTTGCTGTCCTTCAATTTGTCATGCATCATAACGATCATGGCCTTCAGGCTGTCCGTACCTTTTACGTCGCCGTGGTCCGTGTGATCTATAAAATCGGCAGCTACTACATTGTCTATTTTACTTACATCCCCGGATTCAAAGGCAGCTGAAACAGTATTAAAGGCGTCTAAATTACCCTGGCCGGCAGCAGAAGTACCCATGCTTTTATCATCTGTACTTGTCGTGTTTTCTTTTTTATCATTACAGGATACCAGGGTGTACAGGGTGCCTGAAAAGAATAAAATAAATAAAATCTTTTTCATGATTGAATTGTTTGTTTCAGCTAATATAAGAATTCTTTTTAATAGATTGTAACTAAGGAAAAGAAAGTATTAAGTACTTAGAATTAAGTATGAAGGCAAATGTATAGGCACACAGAACTGAGAACTTTTATCTTTAACCTACAACCTTTAACTTCAAAACCTTAAGGCGTTGCCGTTGTATCTATGGTTATAATCACCGGGTTGGCTGCTTCGGCTTTTGCTTTTTTCTTAAAGAACCCGCGCAGCAGGAAGTTATGTTGGATGGCTTCCATATTTTCATCCAGTTTTTTCGTACCCGCATTCAGATTTTTCAAAGTGCCCCGTAGGTTTGCAGCAGCAGCTGGATCGTTCAACAATACGCCGATGGG
>JBDSWG010000150.1:0-14300 GCA_039926825.1 Ferruginibacter sp. | reverse complement strand
GATTCTTTGTTGTTGTGCTGCTCCAATCTGATGGTAGGATTTTCCGTAAACCCTTTGTAATAGGATTTATCAAGTTCACTTTGTAATATGTAAACGTAGTAGGGCATAAAAAATAAAAGGCTGCCTTTTGAGACAACCTTTATTTATATGCGGACCGGACGGGACTCGAACCCGCGACCTCCGCCGTGACAGGGCGGCATTCTAACCAACTGAACTACCGATCCAATATTTCAAATTACATTTTGAGATTCTAACCCGTTCCCTACACTTTGTAGGGAGGCCAGGCTGCATTCTAATCCCTACACTGTGTAGGGAAACTACCGATCCAATATTTTTAATGTCGGTAAGGTCATTCTAATCCCTGCACTGTGTAGGGAAACTACCGATCCAATATTTTTAATGTCGGTAAGGTCCTTCCTAATCCCTGCACTGTGTAGGGAAACTACCGATCTATTCCTTTTTTAAGGACGGCAAAGATAGGTAATTTTAAATTTCACCAACAAAACTTTTATAAAAAAATATCTATGCATACTTTTACAAATTAACTTAGTACATTAAATCGTTATCTACTACGTATTATGCCCCAATTTAAAAATCGACAGTTTTTGGATTTTGAAAAACCCATTAAAGAATTGTATGACCAGGTGGAACAATTGCGGCAAACACAGGAGAAATCCCGTACCGATATGTCTGCCGCCATTAATGCCCTGGAGGAACGCATAAAGGAAAGCAAAAAAAATCTCACGGAAAACCTCACACCCTGGCAAAGAGTGCAACTAAGCCGCCACCCGGACCGGCCATACACCCTCAAATACATTGAAAAAATGTGCAGTAATTTTATTGAACTGCATGGGGACAGAAATGTAAAAGACGACAAGGCAATGGTGGGCGGATTTGCACAACTGAATGGCGAAACCGTTATGATAATTGGCCAGCAAAAAGGAAACAATACCAAAACCCGCCAGATGCGAAATTTTGGGATGGCTAATCCTGAGGGATATCGCAAAGCTTTGCGCCTTATGAGGCTGGCAGAGAAATTTAATAAACCCATTATCACCCTTATAGATACGCCGGGTGCTTTCCCCGGGCTGGAGGCCGAAGAGCGGGGACAGGGAGAAGCCATTGCAAGAAATATTTATGAAATGATAGGCCTCAAGGTGCCGGTGATATGTGTTATTATTGGCGAAGGTGCCAGTGGCGGTGCGCTGGGTATCGGCGTAGGGGACAGAGTTGTGATGATGGAAAATACCTGGTACACCGTGATATCTCCCGAGAGTTGCAGCAGCATCCTGTGGCGCAGCTGGGATAAAAAAGAAATTGCTGCAGAGCAACTCCGCCTAACGGGGACGGATATGCTAAATTTTGGGTTGGTAGATGACCTGGTACCGGAACCTTTAGGTGGCGCACATTGGGATTACGATGAAGCTGCCAATATTTTAAAAGAATACCTCATAAAAACGATTGCTGAATTAAAAGCGATTGCTCCTGAAAAAAGAGTTCAACAAAGAATTGAAAAATTTGGCCGCATGGGTTTTTATGATGAAGACTCTTCAAACGACGGCACATCCACCCCATAAAACTGAGTGCTCATGATTAGGATTGGCATTTTTGGCGTAGGACATTTAGGTAAGTTTCACGTGAGTAACTGGCAGGAAATCAGTGATGTAAAAATCGCGGGATTTTATGACCCGGATGATATCAATTCAAATATTGCAGTCGAAAAATTCGGCCTGCAGCGTTACCATACCGTTGAGGATTTACTAAATAATTGTGATGCGGTAGATATCGTTGCACCTACACTACATCATTTTTCCCTTTGCGAAGCCGCATTGAAGAAGGGCCGCCACGTTTTTGTAGAAAAACCTTTGGCCAATACGATGGAAGAGGCCCGGAGCCTGCTGAAACTGGCGAAGGAAAGTAATTGCAAATTCCAGGTAGGCCATGTTGAAAGGTTTAACCCTGCCTTCCTGGCACTGGAAAATTATACTTTGCAGCCCATGTTTATAGAGGTACATCGCCTGGCCCAATTTAATCCAAGAGGTACAGATGTGAGTGTAATTCTTGATCTCATGATTCATGACCTGGACATCATATTGAGTATGGTGCGGAGTAATGTAAATTATATTTCTGCCAATGGCGTGGCCGTCATGAGTGATACGCCGGATATTGCAAATGTGAGAATAGAATTTGATAATGGTTGTGTAGCTAACCTGACCAGCAGCCGTATCTCCATGAAAAAAATGCGTAAGATGCGGCTCTTCCAGAAAGAGGCATATATCGGTATCGACTTCCTGGATAAAAAAGTAGAAATTATTAAGCTGGATGAGCCTGGAGATAAAAATGTTTTCAGCTTTGATATAGAAACCAATCATGGTAAGAAAACCATTGCCATTGCAAACCCTGTTGTGAAAGACGCTAATGCTATTAAAATGGAATTAACGGCTTTCCGCGATGCTATCATTCAAAATGCAGAACCCCCGGTTAATATATTAGATGGTTATGCTGCCATGGAAATAGCCCACCAGATTTTAGATAAAATAAATCAGCGCCAACATTAAACACTCGTCAACATTTGAGCCAGCCGCGTTTACATATCGGGATTTACGTCTTTGCAGATTTATTGGCGGCCATTCTTACCTGGTTAACTTTCTATTATCTCCGGACTTTAATTTATGAATACCCATTTTCCATTCCTCCGGGCTTTTTCCTTGGCCTTGTACTGTTTATTATAGGTTGGTTAAGCCTAAATTTCCTAATGGGGAGTTATAACTCTCTTTACCATAAGTCCCGGATAAATGAGTTTTTAAAAACGTTAGCAATTTCCATCACCGGTTGCCTGTTCCTTTTATTTTTCTTCATCCTGAAAAATCCGCAGGATAATAATATGTTTTATTATGCGGAATTTTTTAGTCTTCTTATTCCTTATTTCTTATTCACATTTATCTTCCGGCTCATAATATTACAGGTGGTAAAAAAGCAACTTCACCGTAAAGAAGTTTTTTTTAATGCCTTGCTCATTGGCTCCGGAAAGCGCTCCCACCTTCTGTTTGAAGAGTTTTTACGGCTGAATGATGATTCCGGTTACAGGATAACGGGTTTCCTGAATGCTAATGGTGAAGCCATTCCGCGTTTACCCGGGCACGTTATAATCTATGATAAAGCGGCATCTATTCATGACATTATAAAAAAAGGCCAGATTGAAGAAGTAATTATTGCTGTTGATAAAAAAGAACGGGAAAAAATTTCCGACTATTTACTTACACTCAGTGATAAAGATGTGAACATAAAAATTACTTCAGATATTGTGGATATCATCACCGGGGCCGTGCAGACAACAAATGTGATGGGTATCCCGCTGATTGACATTCATTCAGGATTGTTACCTCAATGGCAGCAGAACATCAAGCGGCTCGTAGATATAGTTATTGCTTTCGTGGCCCTGGTATTGCTTAGCCCGTTGATACTATATTCAATATTTAGGGTATGGCTTTCTTCGCCCGGACCGGTATTTTATAACCAGGAAAGAATTGGGTACAAAGGCATTCCTTTCACCATGATAAAACTTCGCTCCATGATGCACAAGGCCGAAGCAGATGGGCCCCAATTAAGCAGTGAAAATGATCCAAGAATTACAAAATGGGGTAAAGTGATGCGTAAATGGCGATTGGATGAATTGCCTCAACTGGTGAATATACTAAAAGGCGAAATGAGCCTGGTGGGCCCTCGACCGGAACGTACATTTTATATTAACAAGTTATCTGCCTTGCACCCGGAATATAAATATCTTTTCAAAGTTAAGCCCGGGCTAACCAGTTGGGGAATGGTTAAATTCGGCTATGCGGAATCCGTTGATGAAATGGCGGAACGCATGCCATATGATCTTATTTATATTGAAAATATTTCTCTTGCCTTGGATTTTAAAATTATGTTATATACAATCCAGATTATTCTTTCTGGCAAAGGAAAATAAGATCCTTTCTATTTTATATTTTATCACTTATTTTTGGCTAAACCCATTGCATTGAAAATATTCCTGTTGTTATTCCTGGTTATTATTAACAGCCGCTCCTTTGCACAGGCAAATTATTGGCAGCAACAGGCGGATTATAAAATTGAGGTTTCACTTCATGATGAAGATCATAGCCTGGATGGGGATTTACAGGCGACCTACGCAAATAATTCCCCGGATACCCTGCATTTCTTATGGGTTCACCTCTGGCCAAATGCTTATAAGAATGATAAAACGGCCTTCAGCGATCAATTACTTGAAAATGGAAATACAGCGTTTTATTTTGCTGATGAAGAAAAGCGGGGATATATCAACCGGTTAAATTTTATAGTAGATGAAAAACCAGCAACTATATCCGATCATCCCCTGCACCAGGATATTGTAAAGTTGTTACTTCCTGAACCGCTGGCTCCCGGTGAAACGGCTCACATAAAGACGCCTTTTCACGTCAAACTGCCCTATCTTTTTTCCCGTAGCGGTTATTTAAACAAGTCCTACCAGGTTACCCAGTGGTTTCCTAAAATAGCCGTTTATGATCGTACGGGCTGGCATGAAATGCCTTACCTCGACCAGGGTGAGTTTTACAGCGATTTTGGAAATTATCGAGTAGGCATTACCGTTCCCTCGGGTTTTGTAGTGGCGGCTACCGGCAGCCTCAAGGAAAAAATTACCGGTAACAATACTACTCAATATGAATACGAGCAAAATAATGTGCATGACTTTGCCTGGTTTGCGGATAAAGATTACCTGGTTAAAGAGGATACATTGTTAATTGAAAACAGGGTCATAAAATTGGCAGCTTATTATCGGGAAAAAAATGCAGCGGCCTGGTCTCAAAGTATAGATTATATCAAGTCTGCAGTTAGAACCAAATCTGAATGGTTGGGGGCCTATCCCTGGAATACAGTAACTGTTGTTGAAAGTGCGGCAGATGGTATGGGGGCTATGGAATATCCTACCATTACAGTTATTTCTCCCACAAAAAATAACCAGGAACTGGATTACCTTATAAATCATGAAATAGGTCATAACTGGTTTTATGGTATCCTGGCAAGCAACGAAAGGGATAATCCCTGGATGGATGAAGGCATGAATGCTTATTACGATCGCAAGTATATGATGGCAAAGTATGGAGTGGAAGTGCCTCAGTGGCTCAATACAAAATCGAAATTTTTAAACAGCCGCATGCCAGGCGATGCAGAAAAACTTGCCCTGGAAATTTTAACTGTTATGAAAGGCAGCCAACCCATTTCCACACCGGCCGCAGACTTCAATAATTTAAATTACAACGTTGTCGCTTACACGAAAACTGCCTTATGGCTTCAGGAGATGGAACGGGTTATGGGACAGGAAAAATTTGCAGCTTTTATGAAGGCTTATTATGATACCTGGAAGTTCCGTCATCCATCTCCGCACGATTTTTTGGCTTTGGCAAGGCCATACCTGGGAGATAAGGCAGACAGCTTGTTCCGCTTGATTGAAACCACAACCCCGATACAAAAAACATACAAAAAAAATATTCAGTTACGTTCTTTTTTCAGTTTTTGGGATACAGACAAACATCATTATATTTTCGTTGCCCCCGCTATAGGTTATAATGCTTATGATAAAATTATGGCAGGTATGTTGGTTCATAATTATACCTTACCACCTGTGCCTGTACAATTTGTAGGAAGTGTTTTGTATGGCACCGGTTCCAAAAGTATAAATGGCATCGGACAAGTATCCTGGCAAAAATTCATAAAACAGAAATCGTCTGTAGAGATTGGTGTCTCCGGTGCTTCGTTTAATATGGACAGTTACCAGCCAACGGGTCAAGAAAAACACTTTTTGCGGTATACTAAAGCGGTACCTTTTCTACGATATTTTTTCCCTGTAAAAAATCCACGAAGCCGGATTTCGACATTTTTCCAATGGAAGACCTATCTCATCCGGGAGACTGGCCTTTCATTCAGTTATGATTCGGTGCAGCAGGTTTACCTTGCTGCCTATCCTGAGCAAAAAAGAGTTTTGAATCAACTCAGTTTTGAAACACAGAACGCCAGGGTTCTATATCCCTGGAAGGCAAATATTACAGCGGAACAAGGGCAGTCATTTGTTCGCCTGGGTTTTACCGGGAATTATTTTTTCAATTACCCCAAATCAGGCGGACTTGCTGTGCGGTTGTTTGCCGGTAAATTTATTTATACGGGTGACAAGTCTTTTACAACACGCTTCGAAACTAATCGGTATCACCTTAACCTAACGGGTGCTAAAGGGTATGAAGATTATACTTACAGCAATTACTTTGTTGGGCGCAATGAATTTGAGGGTTTGGGGTCACAACAGATTATGATTCGGGATGGCGCCTTTAAAGTAAGAACCGATTTGCTAAGCAGTAAAATAGGAAAGTCTGATGACTGGCTGTTCGCCTTAAATTTTACCACAAGCATTCCCTCTGCAATAAATCCATTTTCCCTCACACCACTCAAAATCCCATTAAAAGCTTTTGCAGACATTGGCAGTTATGCGGAAGCCTGGGAAAAAAATGCTTCCACCGGGAAATTTCTTTTGGATGCAGGCCTGCAACTTTCCCTGTTCGATAATACCATAAATATTTACGTGCCCTTAGTTTACAGTAAGGTGTATTCCGATTATTTTAAATCTACCATTACAAAAAAACGGTTTGTGCGAAACATTAGTTTTAGTATAGATGTAGAACAACTTAGCATGAAGAAATTGCTTACCCGTGCCGGCCTCTAATATGGTACGGCTTATACCATATTCGGAAATAGATAAAACAAAATGGGATGAATGCATCCGCAAATCTCAGAACGCACTGATTTATGGGTATTCTTATGCGCTCGATTGCCTGGCAATGAATTGGGATGGAATTGTTGAAGGAGAATATGATGCTGTTATGCCCGTTACCTGGAAAAGAAAATACGGGATACGATATTTATATCAGCCGATGTTTTTACAACAAGGTGGCATTTTCTCCCCTTCAATTATTAGCGAAGCCACTACCAGGGCGGTTTACAAACTACTAATAAAACATTTCCAATTTTGTGAAATTCATCTCAATTATAAAAGTCCGGTTATTAAGATGGAAAATATTAAGCAGGAACCCAGGCAAAATTTCATCCTGCCCTTGAACAAAAACCATGATGAAATTAGTTCCCGGTTCTCAAAAAATGCTGCAGCCGAGTTAAGGCGGTTACAAAAATTTCACCTTGGGTATGAAGTTTCTCATGATTATAATTCTGCTATTAACCTTTATCAAAAACTTTATTTTGAAAAAATGGCTGGCGTGCGTAAGGATGATTTTACCCGTTTCAAAAAGCTTTGTGATTTTCTTGCCCCAAAAAATCAGGTTGTCGTGAGAAAAGTTTTGGATGAAAGGGGAGAAATATTGTGCATCGGTATGTTATTAAGGGATGATAACAGGTTATACAATATTATATCTGCCTTGCAGCCGGCGGGTAAAAAGGTTAATGCAAATTATTTTTTATTGGATAGCCTCATCAGCGAATTTTCCGGACAGCCATTAATCCTGGATTTTGAAGGGTCTGATAATAAAGGAATAAAATATTTTTATCAAAAGTTCGGGGCGCTTGCTCAACCTTATAACTTTATGCATTTTAATCGGTTGCCCTTCTTCCTTAAATGGTTTAAAAAATAATTATAAGGAAGTTGTAAGTATCCCTTCAGCACGGGTAAGATCAGCCGGTGTTGTTATTTTAAAATTATTTTCTTCCCCCGGTACCAGGTTTAGTTTTAATCCAAAAGCTTCTACCACTGTTGCATCATCCGTAAATTTTTCTTTGAAATCTATATTATATGCAGGGAGTAATATTTTACTGTGAAATGTTTGGGGTGTCTGCACCAACTTTACTCTGTTCCGGTCCAGTACTTCATTACCATCTTCTGTAACTAAGCGAATACTGTCTTTTACATCCACCACCGGAATAGCTGAACCCATTTCCAGTGCGGCCTCATAACAATCTTTTATAAGCGTTGGACTCACGAGGCAACGTACGGCATCATGCACAAATAGTATTGCATCTTCTGCCTCTACGAGGCTCAAACCATTCTTTACAGATTCAAAACGTGAGATACCTCCAACGGTAAGGCGTATACGATTATAATTAAAAAATGCATCTATTATTTCCTGCCCCGCAGCCATGTGCTGCTCCGGCAGCACAAGTATAATCTGCATGTCGTCATAGGCCTCCAGGAAACTTTTAAGTGTATAATACAGTAAAGGCTTGCCGCCAACCAGGAGAAATTGTTTTGGTACTACGCCCTGCATCCTGGTGCCGGCACCACCGGCTACAATCACTGCAATTTTAGGTAAACTCATGAATTAGCCAGTTCATTTTTATAAATTCCGATGCGCTTCTGGCCATTGCTGTGCTGCATAGCCCGGTACATGCCGGCACTATTGAAAACCATTGCTGTATTGCCTTTGGCATCCACGCCAATCATTCCACCTTCGCCTTCCATTCTGATTAGTTTATCAAAAACAACCACATTCATGGCTTCTTCCAGCGACATATTTTTATATTCCATGAGGCAGCTCACATCGTATGCAGCTACGGCTTTTATAAACGGTTCGCCGTGGCCGGTACAACTGATGGCGCAGGTCTTATTATTTGCATATGTGCCGGCACCTATAATAGGACTATCTCCAATGCGGCCATATTTTTTGTTCGTCATGCCGCCGGTGCTGGTAGCCGCGGCAATATTGCCATTGCCATCGCAGGCCGTAGCACCCACGGTACCAAATTTTTTTTCTTTCATTAATTCTTCCAACCCCAGGTGTGTATGATCTAATGAATAATTATCACTGTCCCGCATTTCTTTCCATTGGTCGTAACGAAACTTCGAGAAGAAATATTCATCCGGTTCTAATTTAATTCCTTGCTTGATGGCAAAATCATTTGCGCCTTTTCCACTCAGGAAAACGTGGTTGCTGTTTTTCATCACTTCTGTTGCCAGTTCTATGGGATTGCGCACATTGCGGACACCCGCTACAGAACCAGCTTCCAGGTTACTGCCATCCATGATGGCGGCATCCATTTCCTGCACGCCTTTCTTTGTGAAAACAGAACCACGGCCGGCATTAAACAGTAAGTTGTCTTCCAGCACAACAATAGCAGCTTTAATCGCATTGGTAGCTGCTCCGCCTTCTTCCAGCACAGCAAACCCTGCCTGCAATGCATCTTGTAATCCTTTTTGGTAGGCTTTTTCAAGCTCCTGCGTCATATCTTCCTTTACAATGGTTCCCGCTCCTCCATGTATAACTATTGAAAATGGCTGCATATTTTTTACTTAAGTTTGAGAGGCAAAATTATCCAATATATCAGCAGAAAAATTCTAAAATATATTTGCATTACTTGAATCCTCGTCAAGAAATACCATTTGCTTTTAGATGAACGTTGAAATAAAAAATCTTATTACACTTCCTGTAATTGCAATTTATGTACGCACATGTTTAAAAAATTTGGCAATATGTGCGCATAGGTGCTCATGATTTTATCGGGGTCATTCAATTGTATAATCATGGATTCCCATTTTTCAAGGCCATGATTTTCTATAACCGTTTTTTTACGCGTATCTGTCTGAAGGTGTAGCAGCATTCCCTGGGGATCTGCTTCGGGGTGAAATTGCGTGCCTATCATATTTTCATTGAAGCGGATGGCCATAATGGCCCGCTCATAAGGCACATGAGGCCTCGCTTTTTCTATCGCGAGAATACTTCCGCCCATATCTTTTATAAGCTTATGGCATGGTTGAGTTACCTGGTAGTCACGGCTGTCCACACCATAAAAAGGATCTTTAAGGCCTTTAAAAATTACTTCATCCGAAGCATTAAAATAATGCATGGGGAACACGCCAAAAGAGGTACTATTTCGTTTTGAAATGGTGGCTACCTTAAAATAACGGCAAACCAGCTGGAAGGAATGGCAAATAAAAAATACTTGCTTTTTTACAGGATTATCCGGGTTATTATTGTAAGCTAGTAAATCATCCAGCAACGCAAAGAATTTTTGTTCCCAGGTACTCCCTTCGCTTTCTAAAGGGCTGCCTGGCCCACCTGTGCATATATAAACGTCATAGCTGGTATCCGGAACTTCTTCTTTGAGCCTTACGTCAAATTCATCTTTTTGAATATTGAGGTGGTTATATTCTGAAAACTGGTTCAGGATTTCCCTGATGCAACGCATTCCCTGGTTTTCAAAGCCTTCATACATATCTAAAACAGCCACTTTCATGTTGTCCCTGTTGCTCCAAATCATTCGCCAAAAATAGCCAATTTTGATAAAACAGTATGTAGTAGTGCCTATGACATTTATCAACGGATTGTGTAAAACCTTGTGAAAGCAGTCCCGCAGCCAATTTCATGGCTCACGGGCAGGCAAACTTTTATACCTTTGCGCCCAATAATGAAAACAAAAACATTAAAGAAAGATAAGGTTAATATAATCACGCTGGGCTGCAGTAAAAACATGGTGGATAGTGAAGAACTCAGTGGGCAGTTAATTGCCAATGATATTCATGCCATCCATGAAAATAAAAAGCTGGATCATAATATAGTTATCATTAATACCTGTGGCTTTATAGAAAAAGCCAAGCAGGAAAGTATTGATACCATTTTATATAATGTATCCCTCAAACAGAAAGGCAAACTGGATAAAGTTTTTGTGACCGGGTGCCTGAGTGAGCGTTATAAAGCCAGCCTGGAAGAAGAAATTCCCGAAGTGGATGCTTTTTTCGGAACGATGGAATTGCCGGGTATTTTAAAACAGTTTAATGCAGATTACAAAGGCGAACTCATGGGCGAGCGTTTGCTAAGTACACCACAGCATTATGCTTATATCAAAATTAGCGAAGGCTGCAACCGGACGTGTTCTTTTTGTGCGATACCCCTTATGCGGGGTAAGCATGTGAGCAGACCTATAGAAGCACTGGTATCGGAAGCCCGGCAGTTGGTGAGGCGTGGCGTAAAGGAAGTGATGCTGATTGCACAAGAACTTACTTACTACGGCCTGGATATTTATAAAGAACGCTCCTTGCCAAAACTCCTGCACGCCCTTGCCGATGTGGAAGGCCTGGAATGGATACGGTTACATTATGCTTATCCTTCTAAATTTCCAATGGATATCATTGACGTGATGAAGGAACGTCCCAATATTTGTAATTACCTGGATATTCCTTTGCAACACGCCAGCAACCGCATGCTGAAAGCGATGAAGCGGCAGATTACACGGGAAGATATGGAAGCCTTAATTGCGGATATCCGTAGCCGTTTGCCGGGCATCTGCCTGCGGACAACACTTATTGCAGGCTTCCCGGGAGAAACAAGGGAAGATGTGGAAGAACTAAAAGATTTTCTTACCCGCATGCGTTTCGATAGGGTGGGCATTTTCACTTATAGCCACGAAGAAGAAACAAGTGCTTACCAGCTGGCAGATGATGTTCCGGAAGAAATTAAAGAAGAGCGGGCACAGGAAATTATGGCGTTGCAGCAGGAAATTTCTTTAGAAAAAAACAGTGAAAAAATCGGGCAGGTATTCAAGGTCATTGTTGATCGGAGAGAGGCCGGCAGGTATATCGGGCGAACAGAATTTGATAGTGTAGAAGTAGATAACGAGGTTATCATAAATGCACCGGGGAAATTGCCTGTGGGGGAATTTGTTTCTGTTCTCATCACTAAAGCTTATGATTATGACCTGGAAGGTGACCTGGTCTGAAATAATTTAATATAATAAAAGGCTGTTTAAAAATATATGTCTTTCAGCGCAACACCCATTTCTTATAAAGATACCCGATCCTTTTCCAGGCTCATACTGGACTACCTGGCAGGAGATAAAAACCTGTCGCCTTTTTATACGTATGCGCCGGATGCTGGCGGTGTAGAAATGGCTACCAGGGATAGAAACAATTTTAATGTTGACCGCGCTTTGTTAGTGAATGTTTTGTGTAAACAATACGAAGCGTTGCCGGAATATCCGGAAGTGAAGAGGAACATTGACAATCTCTCGCTGGCAAATTGTTATACAGTTTGCACAGCCCATCAACCCAATATTTTCACCGGCCATCTTTATTTTATATATAAAATTTTTCATGCCATACGGCTGGCCGAAACGCTAAAGAAAGATCATCCAACGTATGAATTTGTACCTGTCTATTATATGGGTTCAGAAGATGCAGACCTGGAGGAACTGGGACAGGTAGAGCTTTATCAAAAGTCTTTCACGTGGAAGACAAAACAATCCGGTGCGGTCGGCCGGATGATGATTGATAAACCTTTCACTAAGTTGATCCAGGAACTTGAATCTGCATTGACGGTGGAAAAATATGGAGATGAAATTATTGGTCTGGTAAAATCCTGTTACCGCGATGGCATTAGCATTGAAGCCGCCACACAAAAATTTGTTCACGCACTTTTCGGGCAGTATGGACTGGTTATTCTTATGCCAGATGATGCCGAATTGAAAGGTTCTTTTGCTCCCGTTATGCAAAAAGAACTGGAGACAAAATTTTCCCGTGCAATTGTTGATAAAACAATCGGGGAAATGCCTGAAGCATACAAAATACAAGCGGCGGGCAGGGACATCAACCTTTTTTATTTAAAAGATAATATACGAGAACGCATTGTAGAAGATGGTGCCGGGTTTATTATTGCTAATAGTGATATTGCCTTCACAAAAGGCGAAATGTCAGCAGAATTAAAAAATCATCCTGAACGGTTTAGCCCAAATGTAATTTTACGTCCTTTGTACCAGGAATTTATTTTACCCAATGTTGCTTTTATCGGCGGTGGGGGAGAACTGGCCTATTGGCTGGAACTAAAAGATCTTTTTGAAGAGGCTGGAGTATTTTTCCCGGCGCTGATTTTACGAAATTCATTTATGCTGGTAATGCAAAAGCAATCTGCAAAACTAAATTCGCTGGGTTTACCTTTCTCTTCTATTTTCGTTTCTGCGGAAGCGTTAGTAAATAATTATGTGAGAGAGAATACAGCCAACCAGCTCTTACTTACAGATGAAAAAATCTCACTGGCAAAATTATATTCAGCATTTTCAGAAAAAGCAGAGAAAGTGGATAGCAGCCTGGGAAAACATGTAGTTAACTTGCAAGCCAAGGCATTGAAAAAAATAGATGGGCTGGAAAAGAAAATGCTGAAAGCGGAGAAAGAAAAATTTGAAGCGGCTGAAAGGCAGATAATAAAAATAAAATCTGCCCTCTTCCCAGGGGGTACGCTGCAGGAAAGAAAGGATAATATTTTGTATTGGTATGCCGTCTTTGGGCCAGCTATACTGGAGGAGATTTACAACCACTCTTCTGCCTTAGAGCAGCATTTTAAAGTGCTGGAAGATGTGGATGGATAATATTATTTTACCTGGCCTGCTTTAACTTCTTCAGCCATTTTCATTACCTCATCATTCAAACGGGATTTATAATCATCCAGCAATTTAGCGATGTATTCATCTGCTGTGCCTAATATTTGCGCTGCGAGTATACCTGCATTCTTAGCGCCATTTAAAGCTACGGTTGCAACAGGAACGCCATTGGGCATTTGTAAAATAGAAAGAACAGAATCCCAGCCATCTATAGAATTGCTGGATTTTACCGGCACACCTATAACAGGCAGCGAGGTATATGCTGCGACCATTCCGGGAAGATGGGCAGCACCGCCGGCACCGGCAATAATTACTTTAAGGCCATTGCTGCGGGCATCTTTTGCATAGGTGCGCATACGCTCCGGCGTACGGTGTGCACTCACTATTGTTAGTTCATATGGTATGTTGAAAGTCTTTAAAATTGCTGCTGCATCTTGCATCACTGTTAAATCACTCTTGCTTCCCATGATGATTCCCACTACTGGCTTCATGTATATTTATTTGATGCTAAGTTAAGAATTATGAATGATGAGTTTAAAATTATGAATGATGAATTATGAATGCTAAATGATGAATGATGATTGATGAGTTATGAATTTTGATTTATGAATTTTGAATTGTGAGTGATGAATATGAATACATATTTTATAAGAAACATTGCATCGATCTACAACCCATTCCCCACAACCTGGTAAGATGATTATTGCGCTTAAAGTTTCAAAATTATCGCTAAGGCGTACATGAAGACCAATATTTTACATGCCTGATCACCCTTATTGCTATAGTTACATAGTATCTAATCTCTAATGAATAAATCAACCAATCAACAAATCAACCAATCAACTAACCACTCACTTCACCAAATCTCCTTTTAACCTGAGTAATTCTGTTTCTGCAACTTT
>JBDSWG010000149.1:0-11360 GCA_039926825.1 Ferruginibacter sp. | reverse complement strand
GCATCTTCCCGGCTTAATAATATGTTATATGCAAGAACCACTGCCATATCTTTATAAGAATCAACAAGGGTAGTGAATGCGATTTGATCACCCGCTAATACTTTCTCAATAATGATTTGTTCGTCCTGTTTGTTCACCTGGTGATTAGACAACTTTACCTTATGGCAGGTTACAAAAAAATAAAATTATTTTTGTAACCGGTTGACAACATATGACTGTCTAATGTTTAAATATAAATTATGGACAGCAATTTCTTATCCCCGCTTTTATTTATTTTAGTTATTCTATTTGTGCTATTGAGCATTGTAGCGATATTTTACCTTCATATTACAGCTAAGAACAAGGAGCGGCTAGCATTGATAGATAAAGGAATGAATCCGAATTTGTCCCGAAGTGATTTTTGGCCCCAGGTGGGAATTATTGGTGGCGGAATAGGTGCCGGGTTGGTATTTGGAGATTTGGTAGCAGGGCAATACGGGCCTTTATTTGCCTTGTTTTTTGCAGGCACAGGGTTAGTGATCTATAATGTAATTCGCAAAGCGAAAATGAGGAAAGATCATTTTGGGTAAGGACAATGCTTGTGTAAGGGATTTTTTAAGCGTGAACTACTCTACCTCTGATTTAATTTTTTCAGCACATGCCTCATATTATTCAATCTGAACTTTGAAACACTTACCCTAACAACCCTTGGCATTCCCGGTTTTCATTTTTCTGTGATAAGTATTTTTTTGTTGATGATTTCCATATTTTTTAAAAGTTCTGCTATCATCAATTTTTGTTCTGCCAGTTCACCCCGTAGGCTTTCAATTTCTTCCTGCTGCTCCTGCAAGCCACGGGTAAGAATAGGAATAAAATCATTGTACCGGACACCGTAATAGCCTTCGTCATCTTTGGTAACCATACCTGAATTATTGAAACCCGCTTTTTGCAAGGCTTCTTCTACATCCTGCGCTATAAAACCAAACTCACGGGTATTACCATTGAAGGAATTTTTATTGTCATTGTTACGCAGGTAGTTGGTTGGCTTTAGGTTTTTAATAAATAATAGTGTGGTGGGTATTTCTTTTATATCATGTTTGTAGCGGCTGTCGGAGGTAATGGTCCAGGCCACTTTAACGCCTGCATAAGTAATAGAATTGTTACCAATTTTTACCTGGTTATCTGCCGATCCTAAGGGTACTGAAGAACTATTACCAATTGCTACGTTGTTCTCTCCTGTTGTTATGTTAAAACCTGCAAGGTTGCCGAAGGCCGAATTGAAATCACCTGATGTTTTTTGGTACAAAGCAAAATAACCAAAAGCATCATTGCTGCTACCGGTGTTGTTGAGAAGGGAAGAAGCACCGGAAGCGGTGTTGTAGCTACCTAAGACATTATTTGTTAGCGCTTCCGATCCTATCGCCATATTCGTGGTTCCCGTTGTATTTTTTTTCAATGCATCGGTTCCCACGCCTACGTTCTTTGATCCCGTTTTATTGAAATGCATGGCATCCCTACCCATTGCAACATTTTCGGATCCTGTAGTATTTTCCGTTAGGGATACCAATCCTACAGCCGTGTTGTAAAATCCGTTGGTATTTTTAGCCAACGACTGGTAACCTACTCCTGTATTTGAAAACCCGGAAGTATTGGCCGCAAGAGACATAGATCCCACTGCTACATTATAGATACCGTCCGTATTACTTTTCAGTGATTCTGCGCCTATTGCTGTGTTATTTTGACCGGTTAAATTATCTTGAAGAGATAATGATCCCACAGCGGTGTTGAGCGAACCGGTAGTATTCGCATTTAAGGACTGGGACCCTGTAGCCACATTTTTATACCCTGTTGTATTAGCAGTAAGTGCATAATATCCGGAAGCCGTATTTTCATAGCCTGTGAGATTAGCGTATAAGGCTCTTTCGCCCATTGCTACGTTATTAGAACCGGAAGTATTATTATTTAAACTAAAGGTCCCAACTGCATTATTACCGTTTCCAGAAATATTGCTATAGAGAGCCTCCCTGCCTATTCCAACATTATTTATTCCGCCTACATTACTGGATAAAGCCAATGCGCCCACCCCTGTATTTGCAAAACCGCCAATATTAGAGTTAAGCACAGATGAACCTATGGCCACATTTAAGCTACCTCCTATATTTTGATTAAGGGCTCTTACGCCCATTGCAGTATTGGAGCCGCCTGTTGTATTAAAGTATAATGCATCAGCTCCATAAGCACTATTAAGATTTCCTGTTGTGTTTCGTAGCATCGAATTACTACCTGTAGCAGTATTCATAATACCTTGCGTATTACTTAGAAGGGAAGAAGAACCTATGGCGGTATTTTTTTCCCCTGTGGTATTCGCTTTAAGGGCAGAATTTCCGATTGCTACATTTGAGTCGGCCGCCAGGTTGGAAAATAGTGCCTGATAACCTAACGCAGTATTTTCATTCCCGGTAGTGTTTTTATATAATGACTGGTAACCTGATGCCGTATTATAATTTCCGGTTGTATTTGCATCAAGAGACCGGGCTCCTGTTGCTGTATTTTTATTGCCAGTAGTATTGGCTCTGAGCGCATAAGCTCCTGCGGCCATATTTTCCTGGCCAATTATATTGCTATTTAGGGCAGCCCGGCCAATGGCCGTATTTTCAGACCCGGTGGTGTTTGAACCTAATGCAGAAACTCCCACAGCCGTAAGGCCTCCTGCAGAAATATTACTGTAAAGAGCACTCTTGCCTATTGCAACATTATTTTGGCCCGAGACGTTGTTATATAAAGCCGATGATCCTATCGCCGAGTTATTATTTCCGACTGTGTTATAACTGAGTGCCAGATCACCAATTGCCGTATTCTCATTTCCTTCTGTATTATTGTGCATTGCATCCCCTCCTATGGCAACATTGCTATTTCCTATTGTGTTTAATTGTAAACTATTAACACCGGCGGCAACGTTATAAGTCCCATCTGTATTTTTGTACAAGGTTGCATAGCCTAATGCTGTATTTCCACCACCAGTTGTATTATTTTGCAGAGCCTGGGCACCAACTGCTACATTGTTGTAGCCATTGATATTTAATAATAATGCCGAATCACCTATTGCAGTATTATAACTTCCGATAGTATTACTCCGCATCGCTACATTTCCTATGGCTGTATTTCTACTTCCGGTGCTGTTGGAAGAAAGACTCGAATATCCAAAAGAGGCATTACTTAAAATTTGATTTATACCGCCAGATTTAATATCATTTACTTTAAATATGAGCGGCTGATTATCTGTAGTACCTAAAAAATTTACAGAAGGATTTGTGCCCGCATTTCCTGTAAGTGACCAGCCTGTAGCAACGCTTCCTGACGAAGTAATCACCCAGCCCACACCGTCCCAATAATAAACACCCACTGCACCTGGCCTTATAGGATATGCTGATGAACCGGAAGTCATAGCTGCATTAGTATTATACACCATCATTCCTGATATTGCTGTACCATTCATATTCCAGCTCGTGGTAGTAGCAAGGTCGGTTTTAGGTAAAAGTAAACCCCGGCCCCCGGCTGGTGTTGCTGGACTTACCAATTCTAATACGGCACCCGGATTTACGGTACCCGGCGTTCCTATTTTTACTTGAGCAAAGCAACACGTGGAAAAAAGGATTAGGATCGGGCTAAGGAAGGTTGTATATAATTTCATTTTCTTTTTCAGATGAAATTACATGTAACATTGCCGGCAAACAATTACACATTCATGTAATAAAGCCGGTAGTGTTATGTGCCGGTTTTCAAGCGAAGGCTCCGTTATCTTTATTGGAAAACCTGAATGAAAACAACCGTTTTCTACAACCTCACAATTTTTTCTTTAATCGCCAGGCTCACCGCTTCGGTACCACTATGCACCTGTAGCTTCTGGTAGATATTTTGTAAATGTTTCCTCACCGTATCTGTGCTGATGTAACATTCACCGGCAATCATTTTATACGAAAAGCCTTTTACCAGGTGTTCTAATATTTCCGTTTCACGGGAAGTAAGGTTGTATTCCTGGTTGGTTTGCTGGTGCTCCCGGAAAAACTGGAAAACTTTCTGCCCTACAAAAGGACTGATGGGAGCGCCACCATTCAACAGGTCCTGCAGGGAAGAAATAAATTTAGCCGGTGGGGTGCCTTTCAGCAGGTAGCCATCTGCACCGGCGCAGATGCAATCGAAAATGCGGTTGTCATCATCAAATACCGTATGTATTACCACCTTCAACAAAGGGTCATAGGCTTTAATTATTTTTACCCCTTCAATGCCACCAATGCCTGGCATATTAAGATCCATGATCACCAGGTCTGGATAGAGTTCTTTTATTTCCTTTTTCACATTATCACAATGCGGAAATGCCCCGCACACCTCGTAGCCAGGCTCATCATTTATTAGTTGTTGCAAAGAATGGAGCAGACGAACATTATCCTCATATAGCAAAACCTGCTGAATCATACACAAATTTATTTTTTTTTGCGCAAATTTTTTCTACTATTATCATGTACCATAAATTTGAGCCGGTCATCATCTTTTATGTATTAATTCCCAGTGGCACCACCAGTGTAATAGAAGTACCCATGTTTTCAGCAGAAATAATTTCAATTTTTCCATTGCAGGCCTCAGCTCTTTGACGCATATTATACAATCCATTGCCCGATTTATTTTTACCAGGTTCAAAACCAATCCCGTCATCAAATACCCGGAGGTGCAAATAGCCTTCTTTTATTTCTGCAAGTACATGACCTTCTTTTGCCTTTGAATATTTAGCCATATTATTGATGGCTTCTTTAAATACGAGGTACACTTCCTTCCTGCACTCCATATTCAAAGCGTAACCAGTCTCTGTTGCAGGAAATAAAAGTTTTGGAATAATATCACTTCCTTCCAGCATATCTGCAGCATACCTTTTCATTCTTATAAAAATGCCGGATAGATCATTGTCAAACCTGGGATTGATATTCCACACAATGTCTCCAAGTGTTTCACTGATACGCCTGATATCTTCACTTGCATTTTTTAAATAGTATTCTGCTTTTTCCGGGTTTTCTTTGTTTCTCCATGCAAGTTCATTGAGTATATTAATGTTGCTGAGAGAAGCGCCCAGGTCATCGTGCAGGTTACTGGCTATTTCATTTCTTATACCCTGCAGCTTCAACTCCTTTTCCTGGTTTTCCTGCATTTGGATAAGCAGGTTTTCTTTTATGCTCAGGTCTTCCTGCAACATCAGTTTATTGCGAAAGGCAAAGCTGCTGGTAAATAAAATAATTTCTAAAATGGTTCCTGCTTCGGTATAAAATACCCACTCACTAAAGGGAAATTGCAGGGGTGTAATCAGCACACCGCGGGAAAACAGAAAACCCATAACCGAGCCGCAAAAAAAACAGGCTGTACCTATGCAGAATATTTTCGAAATAACAGTCTTTACTTTTATCCACAGAATGATAATACTGATAAGTCCCAGGGGCATGCAGGACACTAAGATAAGGGTGCGGATAGTATTATATAAAATCGGAAAACCAAAAAGTAATGGCAAAATTGCTGACAGGATAAACAACGCCAGGTAAACATGGGTAATATATTTTATGAGCTTGTAGGCTCGTGGTAATGTTTTTTTTACATTCAGAAACCCGATGGCAAAATAAGTGTAGAAAAGATAAATAAGCGTAAGCAATGGGAGAGAAGTATGGCTTAAAAATTCCCGGAGTTCCCGGGGCACTGAGGCAATTACAGAAGCATCCCCCAGGTGAATCAATGTGAAATAAGTTAGGTTTAAAAGGATGTAGATGGTATAAAAAAAGTATGTAGCGTCATTGAAAATAAAATATTGAATACCGATGATTACTGCGGTGAATAGTAAAACTCCCGTTACAAATAAATGCAACGTGATATGCGCTGCAGGCGTTGCGGTACCGGTAAAGAAAAGGTTGTTAAACAATACAATGGCAGTGACAAAAAAAAGCAACAAGAGTAAATGAATCGCCTTTCTAAGGGTAAAATGCGGTTGAGAATCTACCATCATAGTGCTCCTAAATTACGTAATCTTATTATTTTATCAGGGCCCTATTATAGTTTGTCCCACTTTAAAAAGGTTATGCGTGCAGGTAGAGGTAAAATTTTATTCAATTAGTTTTAGTAAGTTAAGTTATTGGTTAAAGGTGCGAATAAGAATTTCTGATACAGATGAATTAAACAATTATTATGGCTGCGGAAGAATACAGCCGATGAGTAACGGTAACACTCATGGAAACTTTTAAAAATATCTCCACTTGTATCAAAACTATACCGATACTATACCGGCAAATATCATTGCTTTAATATAAACACTGGATAATAAAAAGCACATAAGCCCGAGGGATAATCCCAGTGCAAATCCTTTTCTTTCTGAACTCATAAGCCCGCTAAAAGTAATGGCGTAAAGCATATTCCCAAAAGTTAAGCCTGTTTTAGTTGAAGCAGGAAGATTGGAAATCTTAAGAAGAAACGGTAGAAACCGGAGAGAAGTATAGGCTTCCTGGAGTGTACAAGGAAGTGTAAATCCTGGATTGTATCCAGGTATTTTAATTATCAACCGGAATTATTTTTTCATATTTCCTCCAGCAGTTCTGCCAGGTCTAACGGTTCCGTATACATGACAAGGGAACCGTCATCATTTACCGGCCATTGATCTTGGGGCCGGTCCCAATACAATTCTACGCCGTTACCATCCGGGTCATTGAGGTAAAGTGCTTCAGATACACCGTGATCTGCATAGCCGGTTAATGGATATCCGGCATCTGAAATCCTTTTATAAATGATAGCCAGGTCTTTGCGGGTAGGGTAAACAATGGCCGTATGAAACAAACCAACTGCCCGGGTGGGAGCGGGGCCGGCGCCTAATCTTTACCAGGTATTTAACCCGATGTGGTGGTGGTAGCCGCCAGCAGAAATAAAAGCTGCGGCCTCTCCATACATAGTAGTTACTTCAAAACCCAGCAGGCCGCAATAGAAGTCCATAGCCCTTTTGAGATCACTCACTTTTAAATGTACATGGCCGATGTGCGTTTGCGCTGGTACGTTATATGGTTGTTCCATTTATTTTAATTAAAGAATTGTTAAGGAGCTGGAAACAAGTTAGCAAATTCCCTGCATTGGCTCTTTTTGCATTCTATAAAATTATATGTGAAATTCTTGCTAAAGCAAAAAACAGGTTAAACGAATATGTTTTCTATCATTCTTATAAGCTGAAAACAAATTCGATTATCCATCATAAAATTATTAACATGAGGAGAGTTTACACATTTATTATGCTGTTGGCACTGGGGAGTGCCAGTTTTGTGGGTTGCAGTTCCAGTAAAAATTCTAATAAAGGCATTCTTGGTGGTGCGGCCGTAGGCGGTACAGTAGTGAAAACAGTTGCCACGGTGGTGGGGCTCATCCTGCTTTCTAAACTAATAAAATCTGTTTTAGGCTCGGTTGTAGGTAGTACAGCTTTTAACAGCCTTTCCCAGGATCAAAACTTTATGACCAACTTTAATGAAGACACAAAGATCAGTTCATTTGCAAAAAACGACCTGATGAAAACAGCGCTTTCGGTCCTGGTAGCAGAGCGTTATCAAATTCCGCTAAACACAGTGGCAAATGGTTTCAGTAATCTTAAAACAGTTGGTGACCTCGCTACATTTATTGGCCAAAACGGCAGCGCCAAATCTCTTCTAGAACTAAAATAGTGTAACCTTATCTCTGTGACCCATGCCCGTTCTCTTAACCAGAGAGCGGGTTTTTTTACGCTAATTTATATGGCTTAGCGACTTACTTTACCAGGCACGATTTGTTACTATATCCGGATTTCGGATTTTGCAGGTATGGGTGCCTGTTAGTTCACTTTAGGTCAAAGGGGGTTAGAGGAGTGTTTTTATTTTTTTGTATTAAAAAATTACGACATTTGTTTAAAAAAATATAACTCCATAATGGATGCCTTCACATCTTTCAATCCGCATTATTTGCATGTCCTCGGGCAATTGTTTACCGAACTAGAGAAAGATGCTTTACAAACCATATTGGATGCGGGCAGGCACGTGCATATAAAAACCGGTGAATACCTTTTCCGGCAAGGCGATGCGCAGGATATAATGTTTATTGTTCTAACGGGAAGGCTGAGGGCTGTGCTGCAGGATGAAAAAGGAACGCACATTTTGGGAGACATAGGTGAAGGCGAACCTGTAGGCGAGTTTGCTATTTTTACTAACGAACCGCGTACAGCATCGGTGCTGGCTATACGAAAAACAACATTACTGGAAATTAATAAAGCCGAATACCTGCATCTCGTTAGCCAGAATCCGTCTTTTGCCAGTACGCTCACTAATTTTCTTATCAAAAGGCTGAGAAGAAACCTGCTGGAACAAAGTGTAAGTGAGATGCCTAAAAATATTGCTCTCATTAACCTTCAGCCTTCATACGATATTCATCCCTGGACGGATGATATAGAAAAAACATTTGAAGAAAAAGGAATGTCTACAAATGTATATGACCATACCTCGCACCCGGATAAAAATTATGACTTCATATTTGAAACGCTGGAACAACATATAGGATTTAACGTACTGGTTTGTTCCGAAGATTCAATGGAGTGGAGCCGGCAATGCCTCATTTATGCAGATTTGGTGGTGGTGGCAACAAATTTTAATGCTGACCCCGGTTTGTATGCCATAGAAAAGGAGCTTGAATTATACACGCAACACATCCTGAATAAAAAAATTTATATAGTTTTCCTTCATGGTGAAAATGCGGAGCTACCCACACATACTGAGCGCTGGCTAAAACCACGCAATGCCGGCCTGCATATACACATCCGCCAGCACCACGCAGGAGATGTCCGGCGTTTGTGTAGAATTCTTTCTAACCAGGCGGTAGGGCTGGTTTTGGGCGGAGGGGGTTCTAAAGGTTATGCGCACGTAGGGGGCGTGCGTGCTTTATTAAATGCGGGTGTGGAAATAGACTTTTTAGGCGGAACAAGTGCCGGTGCTTTGTATGGTATTGCTATGACGCATGCAGACTTTCAATTTGAAAAGATTGATGCGCTTTCAGAAGAATCTGCTCTCGCTAAACTTACTTCCAACGATTATACGGTTCCTTTTGTCTCCATGCTTTCTGGAAAAAAGATGGTCAACTTTCTGAAAAAAATGTTTGGATCTTCTCACCTGGAAGATATCTGGATAAATTCATATTGTGTTTCAGCAAACTTTTCCACCTCCGGCACAATGGTGCATGACAAAGGCCTTACCAGTAAAATGGTCCAGGCGAGCATTGCTATACCGGGCGTGTTTCCGCCGGTGGTTATTGACAAGCACCTGCATGTAGATGGTGGTGTGGTGGAGAACCTGCCCATAGATCAAATGTATCGTTACCCGGTAAAGCACATCATTGCGATTTCACTTTCCCCGCTTAATACACGCCTGGTAGATTATATTGTTGCGCCCACGGCCAGGCAATTGTTTTGGGATAAATTTTCCCGTAAAAAGCAATATAAAATTCCGGGGCTGGTATCTTTGATTGTAAATTCTCTTACGCTTAACAGCCGTCAGCGACAAGAAGTTGCAAAACAAAAAGTTTCGTTGTATGTCGAGCTCGATCTCAAAGGCGTAGGGTTAATGGATGATACAAAATGGAGAGAAACCATAGAGAAAGGCTATACGCAGGTTGAAGAATTTTTGAAGGATTTGCCCGCAAAAGAAAAATTCTGGCAGAAGAAAGATGCCTTTGTAAAAGAGCCGGCTGAAAGCCTGGTTCCTGATTCGATATAATTTTTATTACTTCTTAAAATTATCCTGGTTGTATCATAAATTTAGTAAGTGAAATTTAATCTTTCACACCAGGAAAAATTGCTATGAAACTTTTGCCCTTAATCTTCCTTTCCTTATTGTCAATAACTACTTATAGCCAGAACAATAAACAAGGGATAAAAATTTCCCTTGGCTTTAGTTTTTCTCCTGATTATAGCTATAGAACTCTACAAAATGGTAATGGCAGTAGCTCTTCGGGCACGGTGATTACAGTTCGTGATGATATAGAACTAGCCAGGGTTTCATTTACTTCGGGCTTAAATTTGAACTTTGGGTTTTCATCTCGCTTTAGTTTGCAAACCGGTTTGCAATATGCAGATAAAGGTTACAAAACAAAGCAACAGGATTTATTTTATATTTTCCCCGAACCTGGGTTACCTGATAAAGCAAAATATAAATATACCTACCGTTATTTTGGCATACCTGTATATGCAAAGTTTAGCTTTGGTTGTAGACGAGCACGTTTTATTACAGGCGTTGGTGTTACCGCTAATTTTTTATTAAGTGAGAAGCAGATTACGACTTTGGGATACCCGGATGGGAATACTAAAAAATCATCCACAACAAATACATATTCTTTTAATAAATCAGATTTTACCCCACAGGTAAGTATGGGAATACAATATGCGTTATCAAAAAAAATACATCTATTAGCAGAACCGACTTATAGGTTTAGCCTTATTAAAACTAAAGATGAGCCGGTAGTAGAAAAACTTTGGACTGCCGGTCTGGTATTGGGTTTCAGGTATAATCTTAAGTAAGAATAAATCTACCCGCAAAGTCCTCAAAGATAAAACCGCAAAGTTTGCAAAGTATAGGTGCTCTGCGTTTTCCTTAATAAAGTATGAAAACGTAGTGTCAGTTTGATGTCAACAAGAGGCTGGCAGGGATTTTGTGATTTTGGAGGTGTCTGAAAATTTACGGGCAGGCCTACCCTAATTTTATTTATGCGCACCTTTTTTTTATTCAGTTTTTTATCTTTTATTTTCCCCGGCTGCTACAGCAGCAACAATCCCCTGTCTAAACAAGTACGGTTGTTAAAAGATGGCAACGTGACAGGAGACAGTAGCTACGTTTACGCCTTACCGTTTGCAAAAGGTAAATCATTCCGTGTGGTGCAGGGGTATTTTAGCCAGTTTTCCCATCGTGACAGGGCTGCACTGGATTTCAATATGAAACGAGGCACAGAGATTTATGCTGTTCGGGCGGGAATAGTTATCCGGGTAAAAGAAGATGGTGAGAGGGGTGGGTTAAACAGGAAATTCCGGAAGGATGGGAATAATATTGTAATAAGGCACTTCGATGGTTCTAATGCGGGATACTGGCATTTGCAGAAAGATGGGGCATTAGTATCTGTCGGGGATACTGTAAAAGAAGGTCAACTTATTGCCCTGAGCGGGCAAACTGGCTATGCTGCCTTTCCCCATTTACATTTTCTCGTTTGGAAATCCGGTCCCGAAGGATGGCAGCAGGTTCCGACACGTTTTAAAACTTCCCATGGAATAAAATATTTAAAATTCCGGGGTAAATATAAAAATCCGGGTT
>JBDSWG010000148.1:0-2661 GCA_039926825.1 Ferruginibacter sp. | reverse complement strand
TTAATGGCAGCGGATGCGGTTAAAAACCATTTCCTTTGCAGGAAAGTGTACTGCTTATGTGGCAAAGCCTGGGAAAATTTGTCCTGAAAAACCGGTTGATATTATTGATTATCCTGGGTATTCTTACGTGCATTATGGGTTATTTTGCCAGCCAGGTAAAGCTGAGTTACGAATTTTCCAAAGCCATTCCTACTGATAATATTAAATACCAGGAATACCAGGCCTTCCGCGAAAAGTTTGGAAACGATGGCAACCTGCTGGTCATCGGAATTACTTCGGATAAGCTGTTTTCCCTGCCGACTTTTAATGCCTACCGTGAGCTGGAAAATAGCCTGAAGAAAAACAAGTATGTTGAAGATATCCTGAGTGTGCCTGGTGCCATCAACCTGGTGAAAGATACCATTAGCGGAAGGCTGTCAACGGTCAAAATTTTTTCTGAAAGCATCAACAGCCAGGAGCAATTAGATAGCCAGCATGCTATTTTCCAGACGTTGCCTTTTTATGATGGGCGTTTATACAATACCGTTACGAAAAGCTACCTCATGGCCTTGCGGATAAATAATGATGTGCTTGCCACTACCGGCCGTTCGGCGGTTATAAATGACATAAAAGAAAAGGCAGAAAATTTTCATAAAAAGACCGGCATAGAAGTACACCAAAGTGGGCTCCCCCTTATCCGTACTGTATTGGCAGATCGCATCCGAAAGGAAATGAAACTTTTTTTAGTGGTTTCGGTCTTGCTGAGTTGTATCATTTTACTCATCCTCTTCCGATCCTTTAGTGCCATGTTATTATCTATGGGTGTAGTACTGGCCGGGGTTACCTGGACGGTCGGCATCCTGGTTTTGTGTGGGTATAAAATTACGTTGCTCACGGCGTTAATTCCCTCGCTGGTAGTGGTAATAGGAATACCAAATTGTATTTATTTTTTAAATAAGTACCATAGTGCCTTTTTACTCACAGGAAATAAAGACCAGGCCCTGCTTACTATGGTGAGTAAGATGGGTGTCGTTACTTTGTTCTGCAACATCGCGGCGGCCATTGGGTTTGCCGTGTTTGCGCTTACCAGCAGTCAAATATTAAAAGAGTTTGGTGTGGTCTCCGGGCTGGGCATCATGGTCATTTTTGTTATTTCATTTATCGCTATCCCGGGTTTTCTAAGTTACCTGCCGGCTCCATCTCCTTCTTCTTTACGATACTTAAATACAAAATGGATTAATACCGTTCTGTTCCGGCTGGAGCATTGGGTGTTTCATTTCCGTAAGGCCATTGTGTTGAGCAGCGTAATAGTAGTATTGTTTTCCCTGGCAGGAATGTGGCAATTGAAATCGGTGGGGTACATCGTAGATGATTTACCGCAGCAAGATGTTATTAGCCGGGACCTGAAATATTTTGAGCAAAATTTCAAAGGCGTTATGCCTTTGGAAATAGAGGTGGACACTAAAAAGAAATATGGCCTTAGTGGCATGAAAGCCCTGGCTGTTTTTGAAAAAATTGACAGCCTTTCTGCTTGTATTGCAGCGCAACCTGCTATGAATAAACCCCTGAGTGTGGTAGAAGGATTAAAATTTGCAAAACAAGCTTTTTATGAAGGCGATCCTGGAAATTATGTGCTGCCAAATTCTTTTGATGGGGCTTTTGTAGGCGAATATTTACGCCCGGCACGAAAAAATGATACGACACAAAATGGGTTTACAAAAATGTTGCGGTCCTTTATGGATTCTAACCGGCAGGTGGCCCGCATCAGTGTAAGCATGGCGGATGTAGGAACAGTGGAGTTGCCCAGGGTATTGGAAAAAATAGAAAAAAAATCTGCGGCTTTATTTGACAGCAGCTTTAGGATAACTTTTACTGGCACAAGTATCAGTTTTTTGGAGGGGAGCATTTTTATTATCCAGGGATTAAAAGAAAGCATTCTCTGGGCTTTCCTGCTCATTGCATTATGTATGCTTTACCTTTTCAAATCTTTTCGTATTCTTTTATGCTCTTTAATACCCAATGTGATTCCATTGCTTATTACCGCCGGTGTAATGGGTTGGGCAGGGGTGGCATTAAAGCCCAGTACTGTATTGGTGTTTTCTGTAGCCCTGGGTATTGCAATTGATATTACCATTCGATTCCTTGTAAATTTTAAACAGGTGCTGCCGGAGAGTGCAGGTACGAATGATGCAGTAGCAAAAACGATCCGTCAAACGGGGCTGAGTATCATTTATACTTCCCTGGTTTTGATGGCGGGATTTATAATATTTTGTGCCAGCAGTTTTGGTGGCACGTTCGCCCTGGGGTGGCTGGTTTCACTTACTTTATTTACAGCCACGCTCACCAATTTACTCTTACTCCCGGTCTTGTTGTGTTGGGTAAAACCTGATACAAAAAGGGCTTGAAAACTTCCTTGCATGTTAACGGGTAGTAAATGCAGCGACTATAGGAATATTATTGCCTCTTAGTTATCTTTTGTTTTACAAACCTGACTATATTTGTTTCGATTAAACCAACTGTAATGAGAAAATTTATTTTAACCTTAATGGTTTTAGTGGCATTCGTGTTTCATGCTACCGCCCAGGATCGTGTTGTATCCGGACGAGTAACTGATGAAAAAGGCCAACCAGTATCCGGCGTTTCCGTTTATTCTGCAAGTGCAAAAGCGGGTACCCAAACAGG
>JBDSWG010000147.1:0-4758 GCA_039926825.1 Ferruginibacter sp. | reverse complement strand
GCTTTACGTTCTTCATCCGTCCAGGCATACTCTTGTTCTTTACCTTTTTTTACCAGGTAAAGTGGTGGCTGGGCTATATACACATTACCCTGCTCTACCAGTTCTTTCATATAGCGGAAAATGAAGGTAAGGATCAACGTTGCGATGTGGCTGCCATCCACATCGGCATCCGTCATGATGATGAGTTTGTGATAGCGGAGTTTACTTATGTCGAGGGCTTTGGCATCTTCCAGCGTTCCTATCTTAACCCCGAGCGCAGTAAACATATTCCGGATTTCTTCGTTGTCATAAATTTTGTGCTCCATGGCTTTCTCCACGTTAAGAATTTTACCCCGCAATGGCAGGATAGCCTGGAAACTCCGATCCCTGCCTTGTTTGGCCGTACCACCAGCCGAATCTCCCTCCACCAGGAACAATTCACAACGAGCCGGGTCTTTATCACTGCAATCTGCCAGTTTGCCGGGCAAACCACCACCTACTAAAACACTTTTGCGCTGCACCATATCCCGGGCACGTTTAGCGGCTGCACGGGCCTGTGCGGCCAGGATAACTTTTTGGATAATGGTTTTAGCATCCCGGGGATTTTCCTCCAGGTAGGCTTCTAACACACGGCTGAGGGTAACATCAACAATACCCATCACTTCACTGTTACCCAGTTTTGTTTTTGTCTGTCCCTCAAACTGGGGTTCCGGCACCTTAACCGATATAATTGCGCTTATGCCTTCCCGAAAGTCATCACCTTCTATGGCCACTTTAGCTTTTTCAAACATGTTTTGCTTCTCGCCATAACTCTTAAACACCCGGGTAATAGAGCGCCTGAACCCAGCTACGTGTGTACCGCCTTCAATTGTATTAATATTATTTACATAGCTGAAAAGGTGCTCCTGGTATCCGGCGTTATATACCATTGCTACTTCCACAGCTACATTGCTTTTTTCATCATACCCATCGCAATATATCACCGCGGGGATAAGGGGCTGGCGATTTGCATTCTTGTCTATCATCTCAACAAACTCCACAATACCGCCCTCGCTGTAAAAAGTCTTGGTATAGGTTTTACCATCATCATCAGTTTCCCGCAGGTCATCGAGTATGATGGTTATTTTACGATTGAGGAAAGCCAGTTCCCGCAGCCTGCCTTCCAGTATTTCCCTATTGTATTCCGTGGTAGTGAAGATGGTACCATCGGGCCAGAACTGAACACGTGTACCTGTAATATCAGATGTTCCTATTTCTCTTACGGGGTATTGCGGAATACCAGTAACATATTCCTGCTCAAATATTTTTCCTTCACGGTGCACATTTACGTTGAGTTTAATACTCAATGCATTTACACAACTCACGCCCACCCCGTGAAGCCCGCCGGAAACTTTATAAGAGCCCTTATCAAATTTTCCACCAGCGTGCAGTACCGTCATCACCACTTCCAGGGCACTACGGTTTTCTTTCGTGTGCATACCTGTAGGTATACCGCGGCCATCATCCTGTACCGTAATGCTATTGTCTTCATTTATAGTAACAGTAATATTGGAACAATACCCCGCCAGGGCTTCATCTATAGAGTTATCTACAACTTCGTAAACGAGGTGGTGGAGGCCCTTTACACTAATGTCGCCAATATACATGGCGGGCCTTTTACGCACCGCTTCCAGTCCTTCCAGTACCTGGATGCTATCGGCACCATAACTATTTGTAGCTAAGGAAGTTAATTCTGCTGTTTCTATACTCATATAAGGGTGAAATGCTGTTAATTGGATTTAAAATCACATTCACGCAAAGTTAACGATATGCCATGGTTTTTGGTGATAATTAAGTGTTTAATTTGTCCCGTTTCCAGGGCGGTTATGCACATTTGAAAATGGTAAATTTTTCTTTAAAGTGAGGGTTTTGTATATTTAAAAATCATTTTATACACTGGGCATATGATTTACTGCCTGGGCCTATTTTATATTCTTGAATCTTTTAAACAATCAACATGAAAAATTTCATCATTGCATGCTCTTTTTGTTCGTTTACATTATTTAGTTGCGGACCAAAAAATGAAACGGAAACTGCTGTTACAGACAACAACATGGGCGATTCTAACCGGGTTGATACCACTGGAATTTCAGCAGAAGTACCCATAATGGATTCTGCCAAAATGATGGAAAACTGGGCTAGCTATATGACCCCGGGTGACATGCAGAAAATGATGTCTGGCTGGAGTGGAAACTGGAAACAGGAAGTCACCGTATGGGAAACGCCGGGCGGCGCACCACAATCCAGCTTAGGAAGGTCAGAAAATAAAATGGTTATGGGCGGCCGCTACCAGCAAAGCATGACTACGGGTAAAATGATGGGTAAGCCTTTCAATGGCCTCAGCACACTGGCTTTTGATAAGGGTTCAAATACTTTCATAAACACCTGGATAGATAATATGGGCACAGGAATGATGATTTTGAAAGGAACTTGGGATGATGCCACAAAATCTATTAACCTCTCTGGCAATATAGTGGATCCCGCATCCGGTAACGGAAACACGGTACCGATAAGAGAAAGCTTTCATATTATAGATGACAATACACAACTGATGGAAATGTTCGGCCCATCTCATGATGGAAAAGAATTTAAAATGATGGAAATAAAAATGACGAGAATGTGAAGTTAAAATGCATATTCCACGCGTACCATTGTTTCAACATTGAATAAATATTTAGTACCTTTGCGGAATTACATGCAAATCTTACCTAACATATTAGACATTGCCCGCCATCAGCCCTTTCTTAATGATGAAATGGAAGTTTTACTTTCTGCAGAAAGGCAGGTTCCCGGCTCTGTGTCTTATAGTATTCAACGGTACCGGCGGCAACCTACCTGGAACATGGAGGATACGGGGGTACTGGTTTACCATTACAGCGCCCAAAACCCGGAAGAAAATTCTTTACAATTAAAATTTTGTGTGAGCGGAAATGTCTATTGCCGCCAGAAAGAAAAAGAATGTGACTATTGCAAATTTAATGCTTCACGTAGCTGTGTAGAAAAAGTGGAAAGTATAGATGTGCTGAGCTTCAGTTTTACGCCGGCGTACCTGCAACAATTTGCCAAGGCGCAAAAAAATCCGGTGAATCTATCTGACGATGTCCTTGGCTTTACACATCAAACTTCCTTCAGTAAAACGTTGCCTTTATGTGGTAAGCCACGGCAGGCTATTGAGGCTTTATTAAATCATACCTATACCGATACACTGGAAAATATTTTTATCAATGCCCAGACCCAGATCTTGCTGCTCTATAGTATGGATTGTATGCTGGGTATTACGGAGACTAACAGCTTCCAGTGTAAATTCCTGGCGAATGAAGAAGACAGGGAGAAAATTATTAAAGCCAGGGAAGTGCTTCTTCAACACATTGGTGAGCCTATTACCATTAAAGCATTGAGCCGGAAAGTGGCGATTAATGAATGTTATCTAAAAAAAGGTTTTAAGGAAATATTTGGTACTACTATTTTCGATTTCTACCAGGGCCAGCGTATGGAGCATGCCAAATACCTATTGTATGATAAAGGCCTGAGTGTCACAGAAGTTTCTTTACTGCTGGGCTATTCTTCCATTTCGCATTTTAGTACTGCATTTAAAAAACATACGGGTCTCAAGCCTTGTGAATTACTTCATCATCATTAGCCTATCTTAAAAGTATAGTAAATAAAAAGCCACTCCAAAGAGGAGGGCACTGAAAAAGTCATTTAAGAGTTGTTAACAAGTGGGAGTAAAAAACGAAAGTTTTATACTCCCACTTTTTTTATTTTGTATCAGATTTAAAAACTTAATGTAGATGCTGATACAACAAGTAGAATTTCAATTTAGTGAGTATAGTTCGCTTTATGATTTGATTGTACCGAAGGAAAATCTTCTGCGGAAGATCAATGATCTGATAGATTTTTCCTTTGTTTACAACGAACTGGTAACTAAGTATTGTCATAATAATGGACGTGCCGCTGAAAGTCCAATTCGTATGTTCAAGTATTTACTGCTAAAAACGATCTATGATATTTCTGATGTTGATGTAGTGGAACGTTCCCGTTTTGACATGTCGTTCAAGTATTTTTTAGATATGTCACCTGAGGACGATGTTATTAATTCCAGCTCCCTTACAAAATTTAGAAAGCTAAGATTAAAAGATACCGATTTATTGAACCTCCTTATAAGCAAAACGGTAACCCTGGCTATTGAAAAAGGAGTAATCCGATCTAAATCAATCATTGTTGATGCTACCCATACCTTATCCAGATCAAACCCATTCTCAGCCATCGAAGTTCTAAGAGAACGCTCAAAGCAACTTCGAAAAACTATTTATATGTATGATGAAGACTTCAAGGATCGCATGCCGAGTAAAAATATTGATAATGATTTAGAAAAGGAGTTAGCGTATTGTAAAAAGCTAAAAGAGATTGTTGAAAAAGAGCCATCCATCAGCTCAATTCCTGCGGTACAAGAAAAATTAAATATTTTAAGTGAGATGGTTGATGACACTCAGGAAAATATAATGTTTTCAAAAGATGAGGATGCCAAAACCGGCCATAAGTCCGCAGAGCGTTCATTCTTTGGCTATAAGACACATTTAGCCATGACCGAAGAGCGGATAATAACTGCAGCGGTGGTAACATCAGGCGAAAAAGGTGACGGACCAGAGCTACCCAAACTTTTAGAAATTAGTCAGGAAAATGGAATTGAAGTCGACACCATTATCGGGGATGCAGCGTATTCAGGAAAAGAAAATATTC
>JBDSWG010000146.1:0-22989 GCA_039926825.1 Ferruginibacter sp. | reverse complement strand
AACCCTGTTCCGGAATTTTCAATAATGATACCGCCCAGGCCAGCACCTACTGCCAGGCCCAGTTGCAAAATAGAATTGTATAAACTGAGAATAACACCCTGAGATTCTGGTGCCAGGGAAATAATGCTGTACCGGAGCAGGGGGCCGGGTAGCCAGGCAGCAAAGCCCCAAATAACCAGGAGAAGGAACGTTTCATTTATGGAAGATGGCAAAGCAGATATTAAAAATAATGTAAAAGCATTAATGGTCATGGCGATTAAGATGGTCTTCGGGATGCCTATTTTATCGCCGAGGTAGCCGCCGGTTTTATTGCCCACCAGGGTGGCAATACCGAAAACCAGGAAAGTTATACTAAGCATACGATCCCCCATGCCGGTTTCATGCTGAAGGTAAGGTGTTATATACGCATATAAAACGCCGTAACCACTTATCCAGAAGAACGACATGAGTAAACTCAGCATGATGCTTTTATTTTTCATTAACCGGAGCTGTCTTTTAAACTTCATGGGTTTTTCACCTTCAAAAGCGGGAATGAATTTCAGCACCATGAAGACTGCAAGTAAACTGAGCACAGCTGTAAAAACAAAGATGGCTTTCCATCCAAAAATACCGGTAACCATACGGCCAACTGGCAAACCCAGGATGAGGGCCGCATTAAAACCCAGTGTAACGGTGGCAATGGCACTTCCTTTTTTGCCTACAGGCGCAAGTTTAGTAGCCACAATAAAACACAACACATTAAAAACCCCAACGCCCAGGGCCATAATGACCCTGGAAAAAAGATACAGCGGGTAAGTGGAAAATACAATCATCATAACACAGGACAGCGTAAGCAATGTGAGCGAAATCATCATCAGCTTGCGCTGGTTCATGCCTGCTGTAAAATAAATGGCTACCGGTGTACCGATGGAAACCGTCAACGCAAACACAGAGATGAGCTGCCCCGCATGAGCAATGGAAATATTTGCAGAAAGGGCTATCCTGTCTAACACACCCACAATTACAAACTCAGAAGTGCCGATAACAAAACAAATGAGGGCCAGTAAAATAATTTTCCAGCTGTCTTTCATGCAATAAGTTCAGTAAAGTAGAATAATTTATTCCAGATTTTTTTACAATTATGGTACAAAAAAAGTAGAATAGAAATTAATTTCTTTTACTCCGCGTTTCCAACGGTCTAATGCAGATTCTATTAATTCCCTTTTTTGATCTTATTTTCGCCGACACATTAATAAAACCCATATTTCATTTAACCTTTCCTTAACCCATAGCGCATCTATTTTTGCCGCACAAGAACTTTTTATGAGAAAATTACTGGCCCTTATGTGCCTCTGCCTGGCTTCTGCTACTGGAATTTGCCAGGAAAACCCCACTACAAAAAAAACAGATATCAGCGCTAACCCCAGCGATCATTTTATGCTGCAACTGGCATCTAACCATTGGACAGGTGAGCCAGATAGTATCAGCAGACATACGGGCGGACTGAATAGAAGTGCCAATATTTACCTGATGCTGGATAAACCATTTAAAGGGAATAATCATTTTAGCCTGGCATTCGGTTTAGGTATCGGTACCAGTAGCATTTATTTTAAAAAGATGAGTGTACTTATTAATTCTACTAATGCCCAGTTACCTTTTGTAAATAAAGATTCTTCCATGCGCTTTAAAAAATATAAACTTTCCTCTTCTTTCCTGGAAGTACCTATCGAATTTCGGTTTTCATCTAACCCGGCAGAACCTTCCAAAAGCGTAAAAGCAGCAGTGGGCGTTAAAATAGGAACCATGCTGAACAGTAAGACAAAAGGTAAAACGCTGGAGTCTTCTACTGGTCAGACTATTAGTAGTTATACAGAAAAAATTATCAGCAAAAAGTATTTCAATACCACCCGCGCCGGCGCCACTGCCCGGCTGGGTTATGGAAACTTTACAGCATTTGGTACTTATTATTTTACACCTGTTTTTAAAGATGGCGTGGCAGCAGATATGAAGTCTTTCCAGGTGGGCCTTACACTCAGCGGATTATAATTTTAGCAGATTGGGGTTTGTTTGGCGCATGCTGATTTGTTAACTTTGCGGCTCTTCCGATAGCTATCGGAATCAATTACATGAGCGATAACATCAAACACGAATGTGGCCTGGCGTTCATCCGCCTCCGCAAATCTTTTTCTTACTACCAGCAAACATACGGGTCTGTTTTATACGGTATAAATAAGCTTTACCTGCTCATGGAAAAGCAGCATAACCGTGGGCAGGATGGTGCCGGCATAGCCGCCGTAAAATTAAATACAGAGCCGGGCTACCCGTTTATGTACCGCCTGCGCAGTAATGCCAGTCAACCTATTGCAGATCTTTTCCGGCAGATAGGAAAAGATATTGATGAAGTAGAACTTTCGCAGCCGGAAATAAAGCATCATCCCGGCCTCATGAAGGGACATATCAATGTGCTGGGAGAAGTCTTACTCGGCCACTTGCGTTACGGAACCCAGGGAAAAAACAATGTAGATTTCTGCCACCCTTTTATTAAGAAAAATATCATTCCTTCCCGCAACCTTGCCCTGGCAGGGAATTTCAATATGGTGAATACGGAGGAACTTTTTGACCTTGTAAATTTTGAACCGGGCGAGTTTGAATGCCAAAGTGATTTGGCGGCAATGATGGAAGTGCTGCACCATTTTTTGGTAAAGGCAGATGAAAAAGCTCCGGGCAACCTTGACATTTCTTCTGTACTGAAAGCCGCCCTTCCCAGCTTTGATGGGGGGTATCATTTTGCCGGCATCAGCGGTAATGGAGATGGCTTTGTTGTTAGGGACCCGCATGGCATACGCCCGGCATATTATTATGTGGATGAAGAAGTAATTGTTGCGGCTAGCGAAAGAGCAGCTATCCGTACGGCTTTTAACCTGGCAGAAAATGATGTGAAAGAATTAATGCCCGGCACTGCGCTCATTGCCAAAGCAGATGGCAGTTATTCCATTGAACAAATTCTGCCGGCCCTGGAGAGAAAAGCCTGCAGTTTCGAAAGAATATATTTTAGCCGCGGCAGCGATGAGAAAATCTACCGGGAACGCATAGCCCTGGGGTACCACCTTAGCCCGATTGTACTGGAAGCCATAGACTATGATTTGAAGAACAGCATATTTTCTTTTATTCCTAATACAGCGGAGATTGCTTTTTATGGCCTTATAAAAGGCGCAGAAGATTACCTTAATAAAATAAAGGTAGAAAGGATTATGAGCTGGGAGCAATCCTTCTCAGAAGTGCAACTTACGGAAATGGTTAACCGCAAAGTGCGCATTGAAAAAATTGCCATTAAAGACGTAAAGCTCCGCACTTTTATTACTGCAGATAATTCACGCAATGAAATGGTGCAGCACGTATATGACATTACTTATGGAACGGTAAAAGCGGGAGCGGATACGTTGGTGGTTATAGATGATAGCATTGTAAGGGGAACTACGCTAAAAGAAAGTATTATAAGAATGCTTAGCCGGCTAAAGCCTAAAAAAATAATCATCGTTTCTTCTGCACCTCAGATTCGTTACCCGGACTGCTATGGAATAGATATGAGTAAAATGGGCGATTTTATTGCCTTCAAAGCTGCCGTAGCCCTATTACAGGAAACAGGGCAAGAAAATCTATTACAACAATTACTTGCCCAATGCAAAGACCTGGAAGCTAATGGTAACCTACATACAGAAAACCTTGTTCGGCAGGTGTACAAACCTTTCAGCCTTCAGCAAATTTCAGATAAGATTGCTGAGTTAATTACACCTCCGGAAATAGCGATACCTGTACAGGTTATATATCAAACGATAGAAACCCTTCACCTCTCTTGCCCCAATAACAAAGGCGATTGGTATTTCACCGGGAACTATCCCACTAAGGGAGGAAATAAAGTATGCAATAAAGCCTTTATGAACTTTATGGAAGGGAAAAATGTAAGAGGGTATTAAATGGAGCAGGCAAATAAAAAAGCATCAAGTGTCTCTTAATTTACTAATTGCTTAGAGTAACTAATTTTACAAACCTGATGCTCTTTTCTGAATCCTTAATAGGCTTTTTTACAGCACCTTAAGTCTTATAGAATATAAATATACTTTTCAAAAAGGCTATTTATCAAATTTCTATGGGCCTGTTTATGCACCTCCTTTGCACAAACTTATACACAGGTTGCAAAGCTTTGCATAGTTTTTGTTGTTTTTAGGTCAGAAATTTAAAAATATGGCAGCAAACGGACCAATTATTATAATAGAAGATGATATAGATGACCAGGAATTACTCAGAGATGCACTTACAGAAGCTGGCGCAACTAACACAGTGGAAATTTTTAACTGTGGTGAGGATGCTTATGATTACCTGAAAAAATGCAAAGAACAACCTTTCCTTATATTTTGTGATGTAAACCTGCCGCGCCAAAATGGTATAGAATTTAAAACACAGATAGATAACGATGTGGCATTAAGGGCTCGGCCGGTACCATTTATCTTTTATACTACGTTTATCTCCCAGTATGCTGTAAATGAAGCATATAAAAATTTAACGGTGCAAGGTTTTTTTCAAAAGCAAAACTCGTATGAAGACTTTAATAGCGTGGTGAGAATTATAGTACAATACTGGAGCCTTTGCCGCCAGCCGGATTATAATAAGCCGGAAATAGGTAAAAGCAGTGAATGGAATTCAATGACCCGCGATTTGTAGATTATTATTATTTATAAATATCATTTAACACGGTCGCCAGGTGTACACCACCCATTAATAATTGCTCTTCTAAAAGGGCGATATACTTGAAATTATATTCATAATCCAGTTTTTGATCTGGCCCTTTTACATCTCCATATACCTGTTCTGCCAGTTGGTAAGAATGGTAAAACCATTGCCAGGCCTGTTGAGAGCGCCAGAGTTTGAATTGGGCTGGCGTAGGATGATTGATGGCCCGTGCATATTCTGTATAGCTGAGCTGTTGAAAATTGATGAGGACATTATCCCAGATTTGGTGCAGGTTATAAGGCGTATTAAACCAGGTAACTTTAATAGAATTGCCACCCCTGTCTTCCGGCCGGCCTACGTGTAATGGCTGGTGCACATCTCCTACAATATGAATCAGCAGCCGCAGGTAAAAAATTTTCTGAACCTGCGATAGTTTTTTAGATTTTAATTGAAGTGTAATAAAATTCAACCTGTTATACGCATTTACCGTAGTGTCACTTATAAGAAATGCATAAACATTTTCTGCGTTTAACCCTGCAGGTAAGTTTACATAATGCCAGGAAGCAAGGTATTTATAACTCGTATCAGATTTGATAAAATCCGGCCAGTTGCTGGCAATGGCAATACTTTCTGTACCCAGGATATTTGCCACTGCGAGGCGTGCCTTTGGCGTTAAATAACCGGATGCAATTTCTCCTACTATCCGGTGCCCAAGCACCCCCCAGCTATAGCTTGCAAAAGGAGCAGAGAGCAAAATAATGGTTATGAAAATTTTAACCGGCAGGAGTTTTAATTTACGCATGGCACAAGTAGAATTATTTTTTTACAAATTAGTTATAAATACACATGTAATAGCCAAAATTAAGGCAATAGATGAACGGCTAAGGTTTATGGCACAGTATTTTGAATGTATATAAAAATTAATGTTATGAAAATTATTACTTTAGTTGCAGCTGCAGCCCTTCTTGCTTCCCAATCATTTGCCCAGGGCAAAAGCCAGGGTAAAGGAAATTCCGGGAAAGTGAAATCACATTCCAATGTTCAGCAAAACCGGAATACCGATAACCACCATCAAAATACAACAGTATATAACAACAATACAAATACAACACAGGGAAAATATTCTAAAAACACCCCTGCTAAAGTTGGTGATGCATTTTACCGGGATTATCCTAATGCCAGTAATGTATCCTGGAGTAAAGATAGAGGTGACTGGACGGCAACTTTCGGAAATGGTGTATGGCGCTCTACTGCTGTATATCATGCAAATGGCCAACGTAAGGATACCCGCACGGCCATTCAACGGCAGGATTTGCCGGGCACTACCTGGGATCGCATTTTCAGACGTGATCGTTTAACGCCAACGGGTGAATATGTTCGTATTGAAAGACCGGGAACTACTAATGACCTTTTCCGCATTGCTGCGCAACGGGCAACGGGCGCAAGGCAATATGTTTATTATGACAGGAATGGCCGCCAGGTGCGGTACGCCTATTAATATTCTAACTCCACATATATGAGCTGAACATTTGTTCAGCTTTTTTTATGCCTGCATTTTTATTTTTTCTTTAGAACGCTTTCATATTTATTAATCCAGTCGGTAACGGTTATACGCTTACATAGTTCTCCAATAAGCCCGAAAGGAATTTGATCTGGTTTTTTAAATCGTATACAACTCTTGCCCATATCCAGTTTGCCGGGGACCCGTTTCGCATATTCATCTACAAACCATTTATATTGCTCCGGCATGGCATACAGGCCCATGTGATATAAGGCAATAAAGTTTTTTTGCGACGCAATATTGATAAAGGGTAAAGGCGTTTCCGGTTTACAATGGTAACCGGCAGGGTACAGCATGTGGGGCACTACAAAACCAATCATGTTATAAAGAAAATCTTCTTCGAAGCCTTTGGGTAAGTTTTTTTTAATTACTGCCCGTAATTTTTCTACGGCCGGCCTGCGCTCCTCCGGCAAGGCAGCTATGTATTCTTTTATACTTCCTACGTCATATTTCATGTTGATTTATTTTTCAACTTTTCCTTCCGCTACCCAGGTTTTGATAACAGATATCAGGCTATCACTTAACCGCTCTCTTTTAAAAGGCATAAAGCCTCTATCCCCGGGATGCATCTCAATTCGGCGTACAATGTCGTTTGCCTGTGCCACTACGAGTTCATAAGAATTAAGAGGCGGTTTATTTCCTCCTTTGTCCGGAAAGTGACAGGGGGTGCATTTATCAGAAATAATCCCTTTTATATCTTTTTCATAAGAAATGGTAGAAACATCCATCTTAGCTGCAACGGCTGCCGACTTTTTGGTCGAACTACATTGATAAAAACCGCCACAGGCAAGGAAGATGAGAGGAATAATAAACTTTTTCATGTTATGATGTTTTGAAAATTAATGCTGGTAATTTTGCTACCGGCACGCAAAAAAAATAATACCTGAAATTAATATATTTGTAAGAACCCAACAACCTTTTATGAAATCGGTTTTACTCATACGTCATGCGAAAAGCAGCTGGGATGATCCTACGATGCAGGACTTCGACCGTCCGCTAAATGAACGCGGAAAAAAAGATGCGCCAGTTATGGCCACCCATATTCTTAAAGCCGGTTTTAAAATTGACCTGTTTGTGTCCAGCCCGGCTAAGCGTGCCTTGAAAACCTGCAAAATTTTTGTGAAGACTTATGATAAAACAACGGATGACATCTTGCTTATTGATGACCTTTATCATGCAGGCGCGGAAGTTTTTAACCAGGTTATCAAATCTATGGATGATAATTTTAAAAGAATAGCCATCTTCTCCCACAACCCGGGCATTACAGATTTTGTAAATTCTCTTAATGCAGATTTTCACATTGACAATATGCCCACCTGCGCCGTTTGTGGCGTGAAAGCAGATATAAAAAACTGGAAGGATTGGGAAACTGCTAAAAAGATAACCACTGTATTTGAATACCCTTCCAGGCTGTTATAGTTTTTTCTCCAGGTAGACAGCATTTTTATGTGGGTTATTGTAATATGGTGGAATATGAATAAACCCATGAGAGAGATACAGTGTCAATGCTGTGATCATAGAATCCAGTGTATCTAAACGCATACGTTCATATCCATGACTTTTTGCTGTCGTCAACGCTTCATCTAACAATTTCTCCGCCCAACCCTTACGCCGGAAAGCCGGAACAACATACATTCTTTTCAATTCGCAAATGCGATCCCCTTTTTCTCTCAAGCCTGCGCAAGCTATATAACTATTATCATCTATGCCTAACAGTAAGGCGCCCTGCGGTGACCCATACATTTCGCTTAAATTTTTCATCTCAAATTCAAAATCCTGGAAGCCCAAATCTATTGGTAACACTCCGGCATATTCCCGGAAAAGTTTTTCAGCAGCAAAATATTCTAAGGGCGTAGATGCATGTATGATATCAGGCATTACGGGTAGCTTTATTGGTAAGAAAAACGCCCAGGAAAATAAGGCAGGCAGCAACAATTTTATAAACAGTAACCTCTTCTGCCAGGAAGATGATGGCTATGATAGCTGCGAATAAAGGCTGGCTGTAAATGTATGTTCCGGCAATGGATGCACCCAAAATTTTAATACCGTAAACATTAAATACATAAGCCAGGAAGGTACCGCAAATAACGATGAGGCCCATATTCATCCAGGCGATTGCATTATACTGCTCCCAGGGAATCTCCGTAAATTCCGTCCAGCAAAAAGGAAGGATGAGAAAAAATCCAATGGTAAAGATCATGCGAATGACAACAACCGGGTTATATGCTTTCATTAGGGGTTTTACCAGGATGAAATACAATGTGTATGAAATGGCATTCATAATGATCATAATATCCCCGCGTAAAACTTCTTTGGCATTTCCGCTGGATTCCCTGGCCATAAGTAAAACTACTGCGCCTGCAATACCCAACCCCAGCCCGGCAAGTTTATAATTCGTAAGCTTTTCTTTCAGGAACCAGGCCGCAAATACCGTGATGAGTATTGGCGTTGTGAGCATGAGCAGGCTGGCATGTATAGAATAGGTGAGCGAGAGGCCTTTAATAAAAAGCAATTGATTGATGGCAATCCCGGTGAGGGCACAAAGAAAAAAACGGCCGTAATCCTTTTTAGCAATTACAGATTTTACCGGCTTGAACAAAAACAATATCCATAACAAAACAGCGCTGGCACCCACACGAACAAGGTTTAAACCAAATGGTTTTACATAGCCACTGTTAATGAGGTATTTAACCACCGTGTAGTTTATGGCAAAGAAAATATTAGTTGCCAACAGGGCAAGATGAGCTTTGGTGGTTGTTTTCAAGCCGAAAGTATTGAATGGGTGCGAAGGTCGGTAATAAAATAAAAAAAGCCGCTTTTAGACAAAAGCGGCGGAATACTTAATAACCAACTTAGTAACTATTTATGAAGCTTTTATTTTTTCGCGTATTTGTTTTTCAATTTCTGCAGCCATCTCCGGGTTATCTGTCATGAGTTGCTTTACAGCTTCACGGCCCTGGCCCAGTTTATCCCCATTATAACTAAACCAGCTTCCACTCTTATTGATAATACCGAGTTCTACACCCATATCAATAATTTCACCGGATTTAGAAATGCCTTCCCCATAAATGATATCAAACTCTGCAATGCGGAAAGGCGGTGCAACTTTATTTTTCACCACTTTCACCTTGATGTGATTTCCAATGATTTCATCGCCATCTTTTATCTGCGCCTGGCGGCGTATATCCAACCTTACAGAAGAATAAAATTTTAATGCATTACCTCCTGTAGTGGTTTCCGGGTTACCAAACATAACCCCGATTTTTTCCCGCAACTGGTTGATGAATATGCAACAACTATTTGTTTTACTTATGGTGGCCGTAAGCTTTCTTAGGGCTTGACTCATCAATCGTGCCTGGAGGCCCATTTTGCTGTCTCCCATTTCTCCTTCCAGCTCACCCTTAGGCACAAGCGCTGCTACGGAATCTATCACCACAACATCCAGCGCACCGGACAGAATAAGCCGATCGGCAATTTCCAGCGCCTGCTCTCCATAATCCGGCTGGGAGATTAATAAATTATCAATATCTACTCC
Organism: Ferruginibacter sp.; assembly: GCA_039926825.1. GTDB lineage: Bacteria > Bacteroidota > Bacteroidia > Chitinophagales > Chitinophagaceae > Ferruginibacter. The sequence continues at coordinate 13,186 of JBDSWG010000146.1, read as the reverse complement.
CAGCTTCTGCGCATACACACTGTCAAAGGCATGCTCGGCATCTATAAAAGCACACATGCCCCCTTTTTTCTGGGCTTCTGCTATTACGTGAATAGCCAGGGTTGTTTTACCGGAAGATTCCGGACCGTAGATTTCTATAACCCGTCCTTTAGGTAAACCGCCAATGCCCAGTGCTACGTCCAGGCCAATGGAACCAGTGGAAATAACGCCTTGCTCAATATGCGTTTTTTCATTCATCATCATCACCGATCCTTTGCCGAAATCCTTGTCTATTTTATCCATTGTAAGCTTGAGGGCTTTCAATTTTTCTGCGTTGCTCATGTTTTTTGTTTTAGTTGATGTATCTGTTTGCGTGTAAAATTATCAATGGAAAACAAAAATACATTTTATTAATTATCAACACTAATTTATTTAGTAATTTTTTGATAATTTTTTTAGCGAATCCTTCTGGTTAAACCAGGAAGGCGGGCATTTAGAATTTCAGGTTGTCAAATTCATACAGTGGATCCATGTGTGTTCCCGCTTCCATTTCACAGATAGGATTAATGATGCCATTATCCAGGCCATATACCCAGCCATGCAGGTGCGGGGTCTTCTTTTTCTTCCAGGCACCTTGTATAATGGCGGTTTTTGCCAGGTTAAATACCTGCTCCCGCACATTAAATTCTACGAGGGCATTCAGCCTGGCCTCCTGCGTGGGCATGGCTTCCAGTTCTTCCCTGTGCAGGCGGTAGACGTCTTTTATATTCCTTATCCAATGATTAATGAGGCCATAGTGATGCCTGTCCATAGCGGCTTTTACACCACCACAGCCATAATGCCCGCACACGATAACATGCTGCACATGTAAAACTTCCACAGCATACTGTAACACACTCAGCAGGTTCATATCTGTATTCACTACCAGGTTGGCAATATTACGGTGTACGAAAATTTCACCGGGCTGTGTGCCGGTAATTTTATCTGCCGGCACCCGGCTATCACTACAACCAATCCAGAGAAAAGCCGGTGATTGTACTGCTGCCAGCCGGGTAAAATATTCCGGATCGGCTTTCAGCTGTTCTTTTGCCCAGAGGGCATTATCATGTAGTAATTTTTTATATGATTCCATATATTTAAATTATCCGGTGAGGCTATGTTGTAAAATAAATACCATCGCTCCTGCAAGATAACCTACGAGCGCCAGCCAACTAATTTTTTTGAAATACCAGAAAAACTCAATTTTTTCAATGCCCATGGCCGCCACCCCCGCTGCAGATCCGATGATGAGAGCACTGCCTCCCGTACCGGCACAATAGGCTAAAAATTCCCAGAAAAAATGCCCTTGTGGAAACTCTGCCAGCGAATACATTCCCTGGGCAGCAGCCACCAGCGGTACGTTATCTACGATTGCAGATAATAACCCGATTGACATTGTAATTACGGTTATGTTACCAATTTTTTCATTCATCAGTTCAGCTAACGAAGTGAGTACACCCGTTGCTTGCAGTGCGCCGACACTCAATAATATACCCAGGAAAAAAAGCACACTCGGAGTATCTATTTTGCGTAGCGCATGATTTACTGAGAGCGGGCCCTTCTCATGTTCATCCCGTTCATAATGTATGAGCTCTGTAATGATCCACATCATGCCGAGGCCAAATAATATACCCATGTATGGTGGCAAGTGGGTGATGGTTTTAAACACCGGCACAAAAAGCAAACTGCCTATACCCAGCCAGAAGACCAGGTTTCGCTCAAAAGCGCTTGTATTAAAATTATTACTCAGTTCATCTTCATCAAGAGGCTTTACCTGCCCTTTCATTCGCCAGCTAATAATTGCAGTGGGAATAATCATGCATACCAGGCTGGGCAAAATGGTTTGAACAATGATGGACGTGGCTGTTATCTGACCGCCTATCCACAACATAGTGGTGGTAACATCCCCAATGGGTGACCAGGCACCGCCGGCATTTGCAGCAATTACTACCAGGGCTGCAAAAGTGAGTTTCTCCTCCTTGTCCGGTACTATTTTGCGCAGCATAGAAACCAATACAATAGTGGTAGTAAGGTTATCTAATACGGCCGATAGGAAGAAAGTAATAATGGCAATCAGCCAGACGAGTTTTTTTTTATTGGTCGTTTTTATTCGGCTGGTAATGATGTAAAACCCATCATGTGCATCTATAAGTTCCACAATGGTCATGGCTCCCAATAGAAAAAACAAGATCCCGGAAACTTCACCAAGATGACCTGTAAGCTCTTCTGCTATATGCTCACCGGGAGAGAACAAAGCCAGGATTGACCAACATATCGCTGCCGTAACCAAAGCCGTGGCCGCCTTATTTATTTTGATGGGATGTTCCATCGCAATGGCTGTATATCCTAATATAAATACGACACATATCGCTATAAGCATAATCTAATATTTATTTTCCCTGAGCCATTCAATCGCCAGCGGTACGGTTTTAAAAATGTGTGATTCTTCTACAAGATCCGGAATTATTTTTATGGCCTGAAGCTTATCCCGTGGCTGGCCCTGCAACCCGATAAGTAACACATTGATATTTCTTTGCTCCAAAGATAAGACAGCATCTTCCAGTGCATATAAACCTGTCTGATCAATAAAAGGTACCTGCTTCATGTCTATAACCACGTAATGAATATCCTTCAGCGAATTTATCTTTTCCTGGAAGCTGCTGGCGAAACCAAAAAACAATGGTCCTTCAATAGTTTTTACGAGTACGTTTTCAGAAAGTTCTGCCGGCAATTCTATTTCCGCATGATCATTTTCTTCCATGTAAGAGCGAACACTACTGGTGCCTGTTTTTTCTTCTACAATAACAGACATTTTTTTCATGAACAATAGCGTAGCCAGTATCATACCTGCAGCAACAGCTATAAGAAGATCTAAAAACACGGTGAGAAATAATACGATGAACATGATAACCACATCTGCACGCGGAACTTTACGGATGTGCTTAAAGCCTTTATAATCCAGGATGCCAATACCGACGGTGATGAGCACACCTGCCAAAACTGATTTTGGAATAAGGGCTGCATATTTACCGGCACCTAATAAGATTATCAATAGCACCAGGGAATGAATAACCCCCGAAATGCGGTTGCGGCCCCCGGAGCGTATGTTCACCAGCGTTCGCATGGTGGCACCTGCTCCGGGGATGCCAGCAACTAAACCAGTGAGGGTATTACCGATACCCTGGCCAATTAACTCCCGGTTACTGTTATGCCGGGTACGGGTTACATTATCAGCCACAACAGAAGTGAGTAAAGAATCTATAGCACCCAAAGCAGCAAGTGTTATTGCAGCTTCAATAATGGTGCGATAAAATTCCGTTGGTATACTAAGTATGCTTCCTATTTGAATTTCCGGGATACCGGCAGGTATGTCTCCAATTACAGGAACCGGGTGGCCCAATAAAACAGAAAGTACCGTAACTAACAACAGTGCTACTAAGGTACCCGGTACCGCTTTGGTAATGCGGGGAAATATGTAAATGATAGCAATGGTGATAGCTGTGTACATAGCAGCATAAATATCCAAAGATGCCAGGGCAGGGCCTATTTCCTTCACTACTTCAATAGTTCCTGCAGGTGAGGGCTGGCCGATGGCGGGGAAAAGCTGCAACAAAATAATAATAACACCGATACCACTCATGAACCCTGAGATAACGGGGTAAGGAATATATTTTATAAGGGAACCTAACTTAATAATACCCATTAAAACCTGCAAAAGGCCGGAAAGTATGAAGCAGGCCACAATGGCGCCCAGGGCAGCTTCTACACTTCCTGCCAGGCTTACAAACCCACCAACAGTAGCAGCAGTCACGACCGTCATAGGGCCTGTAGGACCGCTAATTTGGGAGGGTGTTCCGCCAAAAATGGCTGCAAAAAATCCTAACATTATGGCTCCATACAAACCCGCAGCAGCGCCCAGGCCAGATTGAACACCGAATGCCAGGGCTAACGGTAAGGCTACCACGCCAGCAGTGATCCCACCAAAAATATCTCCTTTCGTAATCTTTATTTTATTCATGAATTATTATTATCTAATGTTGAAAAATAATGAGGTTCATTCGTTTCCGGAGTTGCCTGTTGAAACATTTCTTTTATGAAATGAACACGACGGCTTTCCAGGCTAAACATACCGCCCACCATACCAATGCGCCCTTCTTCTAGCAATTTTTTCAGGATGTCGCTTTGTTTCAAAATAGCTTCCATAGATAACAGTACATTTGTGTAGGCTACCTTTTCAGCAAAAAGCTGGTTGGTACGGCTGAGTCCATAGGCATTAGTCGAGTCTATGGCTGGTAAGATTTTGTGGAGCAGGGGTGTGAGGTTACCCATTTTTACCTCATCACAGGCTCCTTTTACGGCGCCGCAGCGGGTATGGCCCAGCACCATGACAAGCCGGGAGCCAGCTACCTGGCAGGCATATTCCAGGCTGCCCAGGATATCATTGTTTATAACGTTGCCGGCTATACGAATACTGAACATATCGCCCAACCCCTGGTCAAAAATATGTTCTACAGTGGTGCGGCTGTCCATACAGCTTAATGAAACCGTGTGTGGAAACTGTCCATCTACCGTTTCTGAAAGTTGCTGTTGTATGTTACGGTTTAGTTTAAGATTTTTTACAAAGCGGTCATTGCCTTCCTGTAATAAATTATATGCATCCTGGGGCGTAAGTGTTTCTAACACCTCCCGTGAAATGGTATTCATGAAAATAATATGTTTAAGCCTGCCCATGCAATTACATGCACAGCACAACTGGTTAATAATGAAAAAAATGAAATAGATTATATCAGGAAAGATGGTTCGGAGGGGGACATAGCAATTCGAAATGAACAACAGGAAGGCGTTCTGAACTGTGAGTGTTCAAAAGAATTCCTTTCATATTGATGAAAGACAAATCATAATGTTGATCATCATGCAGGAAATCTTCCGCCAGGCCATATTTGATGCCTGGCACTTTTTCTTCTAAAGGTGCAGAAGGAACTTGCTCATCTGCATTTCCGGTTCCTATAGACTTCTCAATCTGTTGCCCCTGCTGGCTATAAACTATAAAGTTCATACCACATAATAATAACAGGCAGCCATACATACAGATCGCCGCCAGGAATAATCCCGGGTTATATATAACTTGTATGTGTAAACGCTGTTTGATAGTGCTCAAAGATACAAAAAATCGTTTACATGTTCAGGCCGCCGCAGGCACTGATGACCTGCCCCGTTATATAACTGCTCCAGCCTGTAGCCAGGAAGAGGGCAACATTGGCAATATCTTCCGCCGTAGCAAACCGGCCCAGGGGAATGCTTGCTTTATATTTATCAGCACCCTCGCCTTCTTTTAAATAACTAGTCATATCGGTTTCTACAAATCCAGGAGCGATGGCATTGCAGCGGATATTGCGGCTACCCAGTTCTTTTGCAACACTTTTAGTAAAGCCGATGATACCCGCTTTACTGGCTGCATAGCTGCTTTGACCGGCATTGCCTGTTTCGCCAATGATACTGCTCATATTTATGATGCTGCCACTCCTGGCTTTCATCATAGGGCGTATCACCTGTTTCGTCATGTTGAAAACACTTTTCAGGTTTATATTCATTACATCGTCCCATTGCTCCGGCGTCATACGCAGCAATAAATTATCTTTTGAAATTCCGGCATTATTTACACAGATATCAACAGTACCCATTTCTTTTAAGACATCGGCTACCAGTGTTTCACAGGCTGCAAAATCAGCCGCATTACTCTGGTATGCTTTAGCCTTAACACCCATACCTGTTAATTTTTCCTGCAAGGCTTCAGCCTTTTCTCTGCTGCTATCACTTACATAGGTAAACGCAACGTTAGCGCCGTGTTCGGCAAATTTCAAAGTAATGGCTTCTCCAATACCTCGTGCAGCACCGGTAACGATAGCTGTTTTTCCTTCTAGTAATTTCATATTTATTTCAAATTTTTATACAATAGAAATGGAAATCATAAACAATATAAACTTATAAAGCGTCTGTATAAATAATGCCATTACAAATGTATATAATAAGGTAAATATTATTGACCACACCCATCCTAAGCTAAAAAAGCGACGTGTTGCTATTAAAAGATAGGGTATAAAAACTAAAAAAATAGCCAGCCCGCTATAAGCATCTTTCGTGAATAATTGCTTATGAAAAATATACCAAACTATTATTGTAATCAGTGGCAGAAAAAGAAAACCCCATAAAATGAAGAAAGAACATACTTCCAATGAAAATATGATATGGTCAAAATAAAAATTTTTCTTTTTATATAATATAATCCGCGAAACAAATGCCATCACAGGAACAATAAGGAAGAGTAAAAATTTTGAAGTCTTTTCTCCGGCATGATGAAAGGCTTCAGAAAATTCATCATAGGTCATGTGCTTTTCAGCCAATAAGCGTTGCACTTTTGCATGGATAAATTCTCCGAAAATAAAATTTGATTCGTAATATTTTAGTTGCATATTCAGCCCTTCGAACAAAGGAAAGAGTAAATACAAAACCACCAGCAGGAAAAAAAGGGAAACAGGTTTAAAATATTTTTTCCGGATACCTGAAGTATAATCCAGGGAATATTTCCCCGGTGCTGTAAACATCGTTTTCAGCGTGGTGAAAAGAGTGCCTTCAAAATGTGTGATAAAGTGCAGGCCTTCCTCTACAACATGCGCCAGGTTTTTATCTTTCGGCGTATATACTTTCTCCCCACAGTTATTGCAGTATTTGCCGGTAAATAAATTCCCGCAGTTTTTACAAGTGTGTTGCATGTTCGTAATGATTATAATCCAATGCCCGCCATAATTTTTATTTCTTCCACTATATCCCTGTCATTGCAGAGCCGGGGCACTTTATGCTGGCCACCAACTTTACCTTTCTGCCGCAACCACCCGGTAAAACTTCCCGGGGGTAAATTATGCACCACCGGAAGGCGCAGGGCAATATTTTTTTGCCGCTTGGCTTCATAATCACTGTTGGCTTCCTTCAGCGCTTCATCCAGCGCTATTGTAAAAGCATCCAAATCTGCAGGGGGCTTTTCAAATTCTATCAACCACTCATGTGCCCCATTACTATTGTCGCTGAAATAAACCGGTGCAGCGGTATAGTCATTTACGATGGCGCCTGTTTTTTCTGAGGCCATGGCAATTGCTTTATCGCTGTTATCTATAATAACTTCTTCGCCAAAGGCATTCATAAAATGTTTCAGGCGACCGGACACTTTTACCCGGTAAGGATTAATAGATGTAAACTGCACCGTATCGCCCACGAGGTACCTCCAGAGGCCGCCATTGGTGCTGATGACAAGGGCATAGTTTTTATGCAACTGTACTTTGCCCAGGCCTACTGTGTACGGTTCCTTTTTTCCATATTCTTCCACCGGCATAAATTCATAAAAGATACCATGCTCCGTAAACAACGTCATGCCATCATCTTCCGGTCTTTCCTGGCCGGCAATAAATCCTTCACTGGCATTATATATTTCCAGGTAATTAATGGGTGCGCCCATAATTTTTTCAAACTGCTCCCGGTAAGGCACAAACGAAACACCGCCATTGATGTATAATTCCAGGTTGGGCCATACTTCTTTGATGGTTTTCTTTTGCTTTATTTCCAGAATACGTTTCAGCAATATGAGCGTCCATGTAGGTACTCCCGCCAGCGAGGTAACATTTTCTTCTGCCGTAACCTGCGCCAGCTTTTCTATTTTTTCTTCCCACTCATCCAGTAAAGCAATGCTAAGCTCCGGTGTGCGCAGCCACTGACCCCAGAAAGGTGAGTTCTGCATGAGTACGGCACTCAGATCTCCCACTTGTATATCGTCCTTAATAACGCTTACCTGGTGAGACCCGCCCACCACGAGGCTTTTGCCTGTGAGTAAATCGCTGGAGGGAAAATTTTTATAATAATTGGTGAGCACATCCTTGCTGGCCTGGAAGTGATTATCCGTCAGGCTTTCATCGCTGATGGGAATAAATTTACTTTTATCGCTGGTGGTGCCGCTGCTTTTGGCAAACCATTTCACCGGTGTATTCCAGAGTACATTATCCTCACCATCCATCATACGCTGAATGTAGGGCTTCAGGTCATCATATTCGTGTATGGGTACCTGTTGTTTAAATTTCCGCAGGCTGAATAATTTATTGAAATGGTATTTTTTTCCGAAGACAGTATATTGAGCTGCTGTAACCAAACTCTGTAACACGGCCCGCTGGGCAGCTACAGGATGATTTACCCAGTTATCAATCCGCCATATCCGCATCCTGGCAAGTTTAGATATAGCGGGAGACAGCAGCTTCATGCGGGAAAGATAAAAAAACAATTGGAGAATGCCATTTTAACCCGCAGGGGTTTTGCCCGAAGCCATATCATGCAGGTAGTCTTTGTCTCATCGGGTTTTCGCCTTGAAACATCAAAAAGTATAATCCATACGGGAGCCAAAGTAGTATGGGCGTAAAAATACCGTAGAACTACGCAGCACAACAAGAAAATGAAAAAGTAGTTTTAAAAATCTTTTCAAACTGGCTTATGGCCTTAATTTAAAGCCAAACCTTATCCTGTCACGGTTAAAATAAACCACTATGAATTTTGAGGCCTTTCATTATTCCCGCTCTCCGCCAAGGCAACGTAATGAAAGGACTTGTTGTCTTTATTGTATTCTTAAACAATAAAATTAAAATTATGAAAACGAAAATTATTCCCATTCTGATTGTACTCACAAGTATTTTACTATCAGTTTCCTGTAAGAAAAATAAAACACAACCAGTGGATACCACTTGTGGTTGTGCCACTACCTCTATAAAATACAGGCTTGAAGAACAGGCTGGTTCACTTTCTTATTTTGCATCAAAAGCAAAGTGGGTATTTGTTTATCAACCCTTGCCTGGTAACTATTCATACTACTTCCCTTGTAACACCTCCCAAGATTCTCTCAGAATAATTTTACAGAATGCAAATACCACCCAAACGTTTAACGTAAAAATGTCTGGCAAAGTAAAAAGCACATGTCCCGGAGAAGACTTTGGAGTAACCAGCGGCGTTACGACATTTGATTATATCATTATTGATTCATTAAAACGTTATTAAAATGAAAACTTACACTATACTCCTTATTTTATTTCTTGCCAGTTTTGACTGCTACGCTCAGATAGAAAAGTTAAAAACAAATGGCTATGAATTACAGTTCAAAAAGATCGATACACTATTTTATGCAGAATTTCCCATAAGTAAAACAAGTTTGCGAAACCCTGGAAAAGACAATTTCAACACTATGCTATATGATCAAAAAACCGGTATAATAATACGTGACAAAGATGATGCATTGTTAAACCAGAGCATTTTTAGATCTAACTACTATGTGTATTCGGATGGAACTTTGGAAGCACCTACTAGCCAGCTTTTTTTAAAAACGAATAAGCTGGCTCAATTGCAAATGGCATTTGGGGAACTAGGCGTTTTTGAGGAACATAAGCTCTTTAAAGGATATTATTATCTGAATATATACAACAAAGGTTACAGCAGCGGCGAACAGATATTCAGTCTATGTAGAAATATCTATAACACCGGACTTGTGGAGATTGTTGAACCAGTATTCTCTAAGCTCATTAAAGCAGAAAACCCCATAAGGCCCTTTCAATGGAATATTAGGAACCAGTTGAATGTACCGGGTGCAATTGTGGGTGCTGACATGAAAGTGGAGAACGCCTGGTGCTACTCCACAGGCACTGGAATAAGAGTAGCTGTAATAGACGATGGCGTTGAACTAACCCATCCCGATTTGCAGGCAAACCTGTTACCAGGCTATGATGCTACCGGTAACAACAGCGCTGGCGGGCCTACCACAACAAATCCACATGGCACCAATTGCGCAGGTATCATTGCCTCAATAGATAATACGATTGGGACGATTGGGATTGCCTACAATAGCAGAATTATCCCTATTCGTCAAGGCATTGTAGTTGGTAATATATATAATACAAATAGTACATGGCAATCAAACTGTTTTAATGAAGCTGTGAGTAGAGGTGCAGATATCATTTCCAACTCCTGGGGCGGTGGTTCGCCATCAGTTCAATTAGAAACTGCCATACAGAATGCAATCAATACCGGAAGATCCGGAAAAGGTTGTGTAATCTTATTTGCTGCAGGCAATAACAATTCCGTCATTTCATATCCATCTACTTTATCTTACGTCATTTCTGTTGGTGCAAGTACACCCTGTGACACAAGAAAGCGTTCTTCCAATGACCCTGCGTTGGTAAATCCTGGGGTTAATACTGACCCCGAAGGAACAAGTTGTGATGGTGAATATTATTGGGGAAGTAATTTTGGAACTGGTTTGGATATACTCGCACCAGGAGTGATTATTTCTACAACAGATCTCACTGGAAGTAATGGCTACGACCCCGGCAATTATTACAATTTATTCAATGGAACATCATCTGCCTGCCCAAATGCTGCTGGAGTAGTGGCATTAATTTTAGCAGCCAATCCTAATTTAACAGGCTTACAGGCAAGAAATATTTTAGAACAAACCTGTATCAAAGTGGGGGGCTATAATTATCAGTCCAATATAAGTAATCAGCCTAATGGAACCTGGAGCAACCAGGCGGGTTACGGTAGAATTGATGCAGACAGGGCAGTACGAGAGGCACTTAGTATCGGGCAAATGGATATAGTTGGGGCAAACGCTATCTGTGTGCCCCTCACTTCAGATTCATACACATTAAGCAACTTACAATCTTGTGGTACAAATACTGTCAATTGGTCTAGCAATGTGTCGCAAGTGACGGTATCACCCCAGACAGGTATAACAACCACATTATTCACTAATGGTTTTGCTGGAACTGTAATATTAACGGGAACAGTCCTTAACTCAAATGGTTCTACTACTATTCTTACAAAATCTATTCAAACAGGCACTGCCCCCAGTTGTAGCACCCGCACGGCTTATGTGTACGTAAATGGTTACCCGTCCAGCCTAGGCCCGTGCTGCGTGCTTACGCAAATCAGATGCTCAAACGGGCCTGGAGATAATCCTTCTCTATGCGATTATTATGCAAATGCATATGTAAACGACCCTACGGCAACTTCTATCACCTGGTCTTATGTAAGTTCCAGCGGTTATACTTCATGGAATGCAAACGGCAACCAGCTTGAAGTGACCGTAAACACAAACTCTCCCAACGGATGGATACGGATGAAATGTACCACCACAAATGCCTGCGGCAGTTATGGGTGGGATTTCTGGTTTACACCGCAGGGTTCTACAGCAAGTTGCAATATATACTTAGACAAAAAATGTTTGACAATAGAAAGGCCGGTTTCCATCCTGCAGGAAACTTCAGAAAAGATGTCTATCAGCCCTAATCCCAGCCCTGGGCAATTTATGGTATCACTAAATAGTGTAAATGAAAATGCCGGCATAAAAGAAGTGATAGTAAGAAATAAAATGGGCATCAATGTGTTCCGGCAAATGTTTAGGGATAATAAAAAAAGGCAAACCATAAATTTATCTGGCAGACCTACAGACATATATACTGTGCACATATTTGATGGCAAGGAGTGGCAAGTGCATAAACTTAGTCTGCAGCGCTAAAAAACCGCATTCATTTTTGGAGGGGTTTTGCCCCTCCTTTTTTTTCAAATCCATGTTTTGGTCAGGATCACCATCAAAATACTGCTATCATGCTGCGAAACAAAGATTTCTGCGGGCTGTTCAACCAAAATAAATTCCATTTTATAAAACTTTATAGTCGGGAGATTGCAGACCTAATCTGCCGGTAATGTTTTGCCCGAAGCCATATCATGCAGATAGTCTTTTCTTTTCAACACAAAATTTCTGCCCAGGTAAAGCCTTCTTACCTGCTCATCGCCGGCAAGTTCTTCTGCCGTGCCATGCTTGAATATTTTTCCATCAATGAGCAGGTAGGCGCGGTCGCAGATGGAGAGCGTTTCATTTACATTATGATCGGTTATGAGAATGCCGATATTTTTAAATTTTAGTTTTGCGATGATCTCCTGTATATCTTCTACCGCTATGGGATCTACGCCGGCAAAGGGTTCGTCCAATAAAATAAATTTTGGATCCACGGCCAGGGCCCGGGCAATTTCTGTACGGCGCCGCTCGCCACCACTCAAAGTATCCCCATTATTTTTGCGCACATGATCCAGGCGGAATTCTGCAATCAGGGATTCCAGTTTTTCTCTTTGGGCGGCTTTATTGAGCCGGGTCATTTCCAGCACAGCTTTAATATTATCTTCTACAGTCAGTTTACGAAATACGCTGGCTTCCTGGGGCAGGTATCCAATACCCATCTTCGCTCTTTTATACATGGGCAAGCGGGTAATGTTGGTCTCATTCAAAAAGACTTCTCCTTCATCTGGCTTTACCAACCCCACCACCTGGTAAAAAGAAGTTGTTTTACCCGCCCCATTTGGGCCAAGCAAACCCACAATTTCACCCTGGGTAACGTGAAAGGATACATCATTCACTACCGTCCGGCTGCCATAAATTTTTACCAGTCCTTTGGTTATGATAGATAAACTCAAAATATTATTTTAATCAAAATTAAGCAGCTGTTGCCGGAATATGCGCTTCTACCTGTTTTTAGGTATTTTTTAATTTTCACCTGAATTACTACTTAAATACCTTTTATTTTTTACTAGCGGATATTATATTTGATTTTTTAATCAAAACTAACTTTAATGCGTACAATCGTGTTTTCATTTTCTTTTGTGCTTTTTGCAAATTTTGCTGTGGCTCAAAATGACAGTACCCACCCAGGTGTGACGAAAAAAAACATCATTAAACTTAACTTGTTTGCCCTTCCCCTGAAGACGGCTTCTATACAATACGAAAGGGTAATGACCCGCAGAATTTCGTTGGGACTAGGTGTAAGGATTATGCCGGAAACTAATTTACCATTTCGCAGCGTTATAGAAAATTTTGTTGATGATTCCACCACTTTAGACCAGTTACATAACCTCAGGCTGGGCAACTTTGCCATAACACCGGAGCTGCGGTGGTACGTTGGAAAAAAGGGTGCGCCCCGGGGATTTTACATTGCCCCGTTTGTGCGGTATGCACAATATAAAGCCAGCCTGCCCTTTACATATGACGATGGCGGTAAAACAGAAAAAATTGACATGAATGGTACTATAAATGCAA